>JBAZRU010000495.1:0-5668 GCA_041662805.1 Candidatus Hydrogenedentales bacterium
CGCAGGCCGGCCTGGAAGCGGGCGACACGTCGCCGGTCAAATACGAATATGTCGACAACGATTCCGGCGACGGCATGGTCTGCACCATGGCCAACGGCCAGAAGCTCATCTTCTCGCGCGGCGACAAGTATTGGTACGGGTCCTGCGGCGAACGGTTCGACGGTGAGCGGGGCTGGGTTGCCGCGGCGGACGGGTACACGATGCCGGCGGTGTCTTCGCCGGAGTTACTGGCGGAATACCGCACGGTGATTGGCGAGTACGTTGCACGCACGGGCCGTTCGCTCGACCACATGCGCAACTTCCTGGATTGCGTGAAGTCCCGCGAGCTGACAGTGGCCAACGCATCGGTCATGCATCGCTCGATGAGCACGGTTCACGCCGCAAACATCAGCATGTGGCTGGAGCGAGACATGAACTTCGACCCCGTGAAAGAGGAATTCATTGGCGACGATGAGGCCAACCGCCTTCGCGCGCGCGCCGAACGGGGACCGTGGACGATATGAGCAACGAAGCAAGAGGAGAATGTAAAAACATGCGGAACATTTTGATGCCGCTTATCTTGGCAGGGGTGTTGACCCTGGCCTGCATATCGCCTGCAATGGCGCAAACCACCGATCCCGTTGCCGTTTTGAATTCGGATGCCGCAATTTGGGAAAAGTCGGAGGCGTGCCGCGCGCTTGCGCTCAAGGGCGGACCCGAGTCCGTTCCCGCGCTGGCGGCCCTGCTCATCGACGAGAAGATGTCGCACATGGCGCGCATGGCGCTTGAAGCGATGCCCTGCCCGGAGGCGGGCGATGCCTTGCGCGCAGCGCTGACGGCGACGAATGGCGCACTCAAGGTTGGCGTAATCGGTTCCGTGGCCGCGCGCAAAGATAAGGAGGGCGTGCCGGCATTGGAAGCCCTGCTTTCCGACGCCGACGCGGAAGTAGCAATGGCGGCGGCCCGCGGCCTTGGCAAGATTGCGACGGGTAAGGCTGTCAAAGCGCTGACGAGTTCCGTGGCCGAAGCGAATGTGCCGCCGCTTGTCCTGCAGGCGCGCTGCGATGGCCTGCTCGGGTGTGCGGAGGCCTTCATTCAACAGGGCAAAGCTGAGAAGGCTTCGGCAATCTATGATTCATTGCGAGCCCTTCCCGGCGCCTCAATAGAAGTGCGTGGGGCTGCCTTGCGCGGGGCCGCTTTGAGTCAGAGCCCGGAGTTGGGCGCTCCCCTCTTGGTTGAGACGCTCAAGGGAGAAGACCTTGCGTTGGCGAACATCGCCCTGCGCACGTCGCGCGAGATCGCCGGGGGCGATGACGTATCGGCTGTGCTTGCGGGCGCGTTGTCCGCGTTGCCGGACGACCGGAAGATTTTGCTGTTAGCCGTGTTGGGATATCGCGGCGGGGCCGCGGCAGGGCCCGCGATGGTTACGCAGGCGGAATCGGGCGCAACGGAAGTGCGTGTGGCCGCAATCAAAGCGATCGCGCAGATCGGGTACGAGCCGGGTCTTGCAGCAATTCAAGCCTTGGTCATGTCCGATGATGAGCTGCTAGCCAAGACCGCGAGAGAATCGCTGAGTTATTTCCCGGGCGCGGCCGGCGATGCAGCGATCAATGCCATGTTGACGAACGAGCAAGCCGCCACGCGCAAAGTCGCGGTCGAGATGATTAGCCGAGGCGGCCTTGAAAAGCCCGTCGAAGTTCTCATGAAGACGGCGCAAGCCGACGCAGACGAGGGCGTGCGCGTCGCGGCGCTCGACGCATTGAAAGACCAAGTCGGCATCGGCGAGATGCCCGGCCTGTTGACCCTCCTGCTCGGGTCGCGTTCGACGGCGGAGACGCAAGCTGCCGAAAGCGTCCTAGCCGCGTTGTGCATCCGCGCAAAGGAACAGTCGGCCGGAGAGGTCGTCATTCAGAAAGCCGTGTATGGCGCGTTGCCCGATGGTCCTTCGGCCGATGTCGCGGTCAAGGTGAAAGAATACGTGGATTCCGGTTCGGGATCCGTGGCGGCAACGAATGCCGTTTTCGGCGACACAGCCCCCAACAAGGTCAAGCAATTGCAGGTCGTGTTCACGGAGAACGGAGTCACGGTCGACCGGACGGTCAACGAAGGCGAGACGTTGCGCTTGAGCGCCTCGGCCGCGCCTCCTGCCGTGGTTGACGCGCTGTGCACGGCGTTCGAAAGCGCGCCGGCCCCCGTGAAGCCTTCCGTGCTTCGCCTTTTGGGTACCACTGCGAGCCCAAAGGCGTTGGAAGTCGTGAAGGCAGCTGCTGGCTCCGCTGAAGCCGAGGTCAAGCAGACCGCGGAGCAGGTTCTGAGCAAGTGGCAGGGCTAACGGGCATACATCGATTCTCTCTTAAATAGCCTCGATTTCATAGCGTGCGTCCGGGTGTTTGATAAGCGGTTCTGATGACAGACTCCGTGGTGAAAACTCGTGTGAGGTCGAATCAAATGCTGTCAGCAACGATTGTGTCCGCTATGTTGTGTGGCCGGCGTTGGCGCAGTGCGATTTCACTGGCGCTGGCCGTCGCTCTTTGGGTGTCTGGCGCGGATGTGATTGCGGCTGCCGGTGACGGACTGCTTCTTCAAACCGGTGGCAGGCAGTTCCCCATAGGCTTCTACGAACTGCCCGAGGGGGACGCGGAACTTGCCGCCATGGCCAGTGCGGGCGTGAACCTTGTCCGTTGCGGAACGCGGGCCGACCTCGACCGTGCTCAGGCCGTGGGGATCAAGGCTTGGATGCCGCTGCCGTTGGACCAGGGTGCAACGGACGACCTGAAGTCGCGTCTCGAATCTGTTTTGGACCATCCTGCATTGGCCGTCTGGGAAGGGCCGGACGAGATGGTATGGAACTATACCGCGTTCAGCGGCTTGCACAAATCGGGAGTCTATGACAAGCCTAGGGAGTGGTGGGAACAGACGCCAAAGACCATCGCCTACTCCGAGGCGAAGGCCGCTGAAATTATCCCGAAGTTCAAAGCCGCGGCGGAAATGATACGCAGCTTGGACAAGCAAGCACGTCCGATTTGGATGAATGAGGCCCAGTCGAGCGACGTGCGCCTCGTGCGCCAATACCTCCCCTTTGTGGATATCACCGGGTGCGACGCGTACCCCGTCAGCAAGGAAAAGCGCAACGCAGTCTCCATCAGCGGGATCGTGGACCGATGGCGAATGACCGGCAACGACATGCCGGTGTGGATGGTGTTGCAGGCGTTTTCGTGGCATGAATTGGGCGAAGGCTACGTGGACCGCGGTGTGGCATACCCAAGTTTTGCCGAGTCACGCTTCATGGCCTACGCATCAATCCTTCACGGCGCAAAGGGGGTGCTTTATTGGGGCTCGGACCACACCACCTCGGAGCCGCTTCGCAAGTCGGTCTATGCTGTGACGGCGGAACTGGCCGCGTTGCAGCCGTTTCTCGTCGCTCCCAACGAAGCAGGCATCGCCGTGCGGCTGGTGGAGACGCCGGAAGAACGGGCGGGCATTGGCGTGTCTGTCGCCGTGCGGCGCGCCGGCGAAGACTGGCTCGTCATGCTTCTCAACGAAGACGACAAGAAGCACATGGGCGTGGAGATAACCGGCCTTAGCGCACTCGATAATCGCGCGCTTGTTCTCCTCTATGGGGACGAGCCCGCGCCGGTCGTCAATGGCGCTCTTGTGGCAAGAATACAACCGTACGAAGTGAAGCTCTACGCGACCAGCCGCGCGTTCGAGACAGCGATGCGCGAGGGGCGCGATTACGCAGGGGAGTAAACGCGTTGGCTTGGAGATGCTCGGATTCTGCTCATCGCATGGGGAGTGCTCTCATCGTCGTTGTCGCATTGCACGTCGGTGCTTGGTCGCAGGAAACGGCGGACCCCGATGCGGCCTACGTGGCCAAATTCCTTGCGAAGTACACGGAAGCCAACCCGCTGCCGCCGATCGAGTCATACGCGTCCGCCGCGCGCTATGACGAGCTGTACATGGGTGACGAGCTTCACAAGACGATTGCCGCCCAATCGAACAATGACCAAAGCGCGCTGGCCTGGGGCCTCACCTATCGAATGCGTTCGCTGAACACGATGTACCGCGCCACGCGCGATCCGAAGTACCTGGAGGCGAATCTGGAGGCGGCGCGCGCGGTTGTTGCGATGCGCGACGACAAGCGCGACAAGAAGCTGTGGACAGGCGAGATCGCCAAGGCCTGGGGATGCGAACTTTATGCGACCGAGCGCGGGCGCGCCGTGTTCACCGTGCACACGGGCGTCATCGTCTACCCCATCCTCGATTGCCTGGTGCTGACGCGGGAGTGTCCCGAGTTACGAAAACGCCTCGGCGAGGAATACGCGCAGATTCTCAAGGCCATGGAGGAGGCTATTGCCTTTCACGACCTTGAATGGCGTGACGGACCGGGAAAAGGCGAAGGCCACTACATCAGCCTGAATCAGGAGCCCTCGTGCGACAGCAAGCCGCAACCCGGCAACAGACAGAGCGCCATGGGATGCGCGCTTTGGCCGGCGTGGAAATTGACGCACAACCCGTTGTATCGCGACCGTGCGAAGGCCATCGCCACGTACATGCTGAACCGGCTCACGCCGTCGCCCGACGGCGCGTATTACTGGCCCTATTGGCTACCGGAACAGGCCGTGACGGAGCCCGCCCCGAAAGAAACCGTTCAGGGCGAGGACAGCTCGCATGCATCGCTGACCGCATTGTTTCCGATGCTGCTTGCGGAGGACGGCGTTGTCTTCAAGAAGAAGGCCATGAAGCGCCTTGCGAACACAGTGCTCCTGGGCTTGGGACGGAGACCGGACGGCATCTTCTTTGGCGACGTGACTGGAAGCCCTTCCAGTTCGCCTGACTATGTCGCCTCTCCGGCGTTTTGGTTGCCTCTGGCAAAGTACAACCCCGAGGTGCGCGTACGTGTTGAGGCATTCTACGCAAAGTACATGCCTTCTCCCCCGCCGTGCGACCTTGCGGAGCTCGTGCGATTCTGCGCGCGGTAGACGGCCGTCTCCTCACGAAAGCGCTTCATCAGCCACCAATCGTCTCCGCCCCTCGCACTTCCGTCGCTTCAAAGCATAGTTCTATGACCTGCTGACTTGTATCCAAGCCCAATGGCAAGACAATTAGTTGAATATACTAAAACATAAGTGGATACTGGGTTCGCGCTTGTATTGCTTCTTAGTGGGGTAAGGGGTGAAGGGGCAAAGCGGCCATGCGTATTCCATTGAAACCAGAGGACACTAAGCCTCCCGCACCGGCGGGATACTATCCCATCAAGATTGCGGCGCTGCGCGTCGACACCATCACCGGTTTTGATATCTTCCTTGCAATCACCGATGTTGAGGCCCCAGTTCTGTTCAGCGATAGAAACCTGCCCGTCACTTTGAGCAAGTTGGATCGCCTTCGCGAGACCGGCCATGCCCAGATTTACGTTTCGTCAACGCAGGAGAAGGATTATCACCGGTACATCGAAGAGCACCTGGAGAACATCCTCACGGATGAGTCGCTTCCCGTGCCTGCGAGAGCGGAAGTGCTCTACGAATCGGCTCAGTATCATTTGCAGGAAGTGTTTTCATCCCCTCGCTCCGGCGAACTTGTAGCGCGGAGCAAGAGCATTGTCCGGAGCTCCTGCGAATTCTTGATCAAGCAACGCAGTGCATTTGCGCACATTCTCTCGATCATCTCGTACGATTACTACACCTACACC
>JBAZRU010000496.1:0-4167 GCA_041662805.1 Candidatus Hydrogenedentales bacterium
ACGCAGCAACCCGTTGGATAGGCCTTTGAGGCCCATGAACCCGCACCGGCGCTCGACGGTAAAACCGGGCATGTCCTTTTCGACGATGAAGGTGGAGATCTGCGGGCGTTCCTTGCCGTTGACCATCTTCGGCGGAGTCTGCGCCATTACGACGAGAATGTCCGCGTCGGGGCCATTGGTGCACCAGAGCTTCTCGCCATTGAGCAGGTAATACGAGCCGTCCTCGGAGGGGGTGGCGACGGTTGTCATTTTCGCGGGGTCGGAGCCGACGTCGGGTTCGGTGAGCGCAAAGGCGGAGATTTCGCCCCTGGCAACCCTCGGCAGAAACTTCTTCTTTTGTTCCTCGGTGCCGTACATCTTCAGCGGTTGCGGCACGCCGATGCTTTGGTGGGCGGAGACCCAGGTTGTCGTGCTCTGGCAGTAGCTGCCCATGACGGAGAGCACGCGGCTGTAGTTGGTCTGGGAAAGGCCAAGCCCGCCGTAATCCTTGGAGATTTTCATGCCGAAGGCGCCGATGTCCGCCAATGCCTTCAACGCGGACTTGGGGTACTCGCCTGTGCGGTCGATCTCGATCGGATCAACGGCCCTTTCGAGCACTTCGCGCACCTTGGCGATGTACTCGTCTCCGATACGCTTATCCTCCGGATCCTGAAGCGGATACGGATGCATGAGGTCCCATCGAAAATTGCCTCGGAACAGTTCCGCTGTGAAGCTGGGGAACTTCCATTCTTCTTGCCGGGCCTCTTCGGCGAGGTCCATTGCCTTCTGCTTATCTTTGTTTTCAAGCGTCGCCATGGTGAGCATCCCTGGTTGAATCACACGGAATCAGCCCGTGAACAGCCTCGGACAGCACTCTACCTACAGGTAGTTAGGGCGTCATTATAGGGCAAATTACGCGGCTTGTCTACAGACTTTGCGCCGAATACTAACCGTCAATTTCCCGTAAATCCCTTTTGATTCCTCTTCAACGCACACGGACGAGCACGGACGCACACGGACGATACAAGGGGGTACCCCCGAGTTCTTTTGACGATTCGAGGGGGGTCTCCCGAGTTGTCCTGACGATGCAAGGGTGCTGACTTCTTTTGACGATTCAAGGGGGGCTCCCGAGTTGTCCTGACGATGCAAGGGGGCTGACTTCTTTTGACGATTCAAGAGGGGGGCTCCCGTGTTATCCTGACGATACAGGGGGCTGACTTTCTTTGACGATTCAAGGGGTATGCCCTCCGGGGCTGCGGTTCGGGAGCAGCGTCCAGGAATTGGGAATGGGATAGTGTAGACATGGTTCGGCCCTCGAGTATTAGCTCCTATAAATATAGGCTGGGTCGTTGCACTCGGCGAAAGAGGCGAACCGCGGATGACGCTGCGCAGCCGCAACAAGAAGAGACGCCCCCAAGGCGAACCCGGGGGCGTCGGGAAATCGGCAACCTATGTGACGTTGATTACTTAACGATTGGCTTCAACACGATGTTGCGATAGCTCACGGCGGTGTGGTCGCCCTGGAGATAGAGTGGTCCGGGCTTAAACTCGTCCGACGTGAGGGCGCCACCGGTGCAACCCAGGACGGGCTGGTTGTCGATGATCGTCTTGCCGTTCAGGATGACGGTTATGTGCCGGTCGCACAGGGTAATGTCGTAGGTCTGCCATTCGCCGGCGGGCTTTTCCGCGGCGACCGAAGGCGTGATGCGGCTGTAGATCCCGCCCATGTTGTGCGGGTCGAGATCTTTGCCGAAGGTGTCCGCGACCTGGACTTCGTAGATGCCGCGCAGGTAGATACCGCTGTTGCCGCCAGCGGGCACGTTGACTTCGAGCGTCAGGTTGAAGTCTTCGAATTCCGCTTCGGTGCGCAGGTTGCCGTAGGACTTGTGGGCCTTGCCTTCTTCCTGCACGGCGTCATTGATCAGCACGCCCTTCTCGGCGCGCCACCCGTTGACCTGTCCTTCCGACGTGAGTTTCCAGCCTTTGAGGTTCTTGCCGTTGAACAGTTTAATTGCCTTGCCGTATTTCACGCTCGAAAGAACTGGCGCGGCCGGCACGGGAGGAATGCGCTTTCCCGCGAACTCGCTGTGCTTGATGCCGGAACCGCCGCGGCTCGGCTCGAACAGTTCGAGCTTCATGTCGTCGCCTGAAACCGTTGCTCGGATTGTATCGGTGAAGCGCTGCGTATCGATGACCTTGCCCGCGGCGTCTTTGCGCTCGACATCACTGATGCGCGTTACCACCAGCGCGTCGCCGTCGACAAGGACACTGTCCACCGGAATGACGCTGCCGCCGCCCCAGAGAATGCTCCCATCCAAGAATCCCTGCTCGTTCGTGATGCCCAACCAACCGGCTCCGCCGCCGGGTATCACGAGCGCCCAGTTTCCGAGAAACGTGGCCGCGTCCGCGCCATGCGCGCCGGGGGCCACACCCACAATCATTCCAAGAACCAACAGCAATCCGACAACGATCCGCGTCCGGTACATGGTAGTCACTCCTTTCGTGCGTTGGGCAAGAGCATACTCTATGGGCGCGCGGCATTCATCTTGGCATCGGGTCAGTCGCGCTCTCAGAGATAGAAGGGGCGCGCGGGGTTTATTCCGCGCGCCGCCCAAACTCATGCCGGCCTAACCGGCAGTAGCAAACGCTTTAGTTACGGATTGAGGAAAGCCTTCATCGTGTCCATCATCTTCGGGAAGGCCTTGCTGACGGGCCATTCGCTCGGGTACTTGAGGAAGCTGACGTGGCCGTCCATGTACAGCACATTTCCGCCACCGGGAACGTGGCTGAAGTAGCTCTCGCCGCCGACAGCCGGGTCCCAGCAGGTATCCCACATTACGCTGAGTTCACTCTGGGCTTGCGAGCTGGCTGCGGGATTGTTGATGTCGCTGATGAAGAACCGTTCGATTCCTTCGCGAAGGCGATAAACGGTCGTGGCGCCATCCGGGCTGCCCGACGCCGAAATGTCGTTTTCAAAATTCAAGCCGGGGTTTCCCAAAGGCAGGTCTCTAGCTTTCGAAGCAGTGAACTCGGCGGCAACAGCCCCGAGTACGACCATATCAAATGGAGGGCTGTCCAGATTCTGGTCCGTCGTGCTACCGCTACCGAGCAGGAGTTGCCCCGGGATCATCGCATAGCCGTAATACGTGTAGGAGACTTCCCACATCATGCACGGGTCTACCGATCCGTCGTCATTGCGCCAATACTGATCGGCGCGCTGCTCGGCGTCGGCATCCGACGGGCACAGGATGATGTTCGCATCCGTCATGTACTCCGGATACACCGACGGCGCGTTGAAGAACTGGTTGAATCCATTGCCGTTCGTGCATGGGTCGCCAAACGGCTCTGTCTTCAGCATACTCGGATACTTCTCGCCGCGCGATTCATTCGAGTACATCTTGAAAATGAGACCCATCTGCTTGAGGTTGTTCTGGCAGCTTGCACGGCGAGCGGCCTCGCGGGCGCGGGCCAATGCCGGCAACAGAATCGCCGCCAGGATACCGATGATCGCGATGACCACCAGCAATTCAATTAGCGTAAATCCACGTTTCTTCATGATTCCATATTCCCTGTTATGTTCTTAAAACATGCGCGTTAATCGATGAGGCGAACCTACTTCATTCGCCCCCCCCGGAAAAGCCTCGTCATGTGCCGCTAATCCCCCCTTTCGTTGACTGCGTTGCGCCTTTCAGGTCCCCCCTGGGCGCCCATTTCGTCAAATGCCGCTCCATAGACCTTTCGTGATTCAACGGGGAACAGCTCGCGGCGAACCCGCCGGAGCGTCTCCATGTGATCCCATTCGCTCGACAAGGGCTTCCACCCGTACCCATCCGCGAGGATCAATCCGTGCTTCATGATCGTCGCATAGGGATCGGAAGCCCCCATCTCCTCGTAGCTCATCCAGCTCCACGCGGCGCCCTTCAGTCCGTCGCCCAGTATCCACAGCGGATACACCAAGTCCTCGGGTTTGGTATTCGGATGCAGCGTCAAGTCCCCGTGGGCAATGGCGTCGCGCACGATGCCGATCATCACGTCGGCGGTCCGGTGGGCAGAAGCTTTCAGGAGGGAAATTGACCGAATCGAGGCCTTTTGCATGATCGCCTCGCCGGTCATGATCTGAAAGATGCGGGTGTCGTCCTGATACAGCCGGGCAAACAAGACCGTCGCTTCCCCCACGGCAATCATTCG
>JBAZRU010000496.1:4177-5661 GCA_041662805.1 Candidatus Hydrogenedentales bacterium
CCCACCCCCGCAGGGTTGCGGCGCGCTCCACCATGCTGAGCTGCTTGTCCACGCTGCGCGTGGCCAGCGCCACAATGATGTCTTCCTTGCACGAGAAGTGCTGGTAAACCGTTCCTTTGGAGCATTCCGCGGCTTGGCCAATTCGGGCCATTGTCAGGCCGTGATACCCGCTTTTCAGTAGCATCTTGCGGGCAATGTCCAACAGTAGCTCTTCTCGCTCTAGGATTTCGCGTCGCTTTTCCGTGAGGATAGCACCCATGCATGAATTATATGACCCAACGTCGATTTTAGTCAAGGGGTTGTCAGTGCATTACTGATGTGTGCTACCTAGAAGGCTTAAATAATGGGGGTGAAATCGATGCCTCGTCAGTTTGTTCGCGGCGAGTACCCATCGATTTTTTTACGACTTTTGGTCAAGTTTGGGCGACTGCTCGGCGAGCGAAATGGGGTGAGCACACGAGGACTACTTTGGCTAAGTGATTGCTTACAAACAAGTTATAAGTATAGACGGAGCTCCGGACGGAAGACCACTCGGCGGATAGACTCGTTTTCCCCATTCGCTACCTTCGGGAGAGTGGAAGGCGACGCCGCGGATTCCGTCACGATTGCCGGCATTTCACGTGCCTGCGGAATCCCTGTTTGGTCTACTGCGGAGCCTAACGAGTGGCTGCGTATGGTGCGGATTAGGCCTGACGTTTGGCCTTGCTGTGCGTGGAATCGGAGAGGTGCGCAGCGGTTTGGGTAAGGTCGAGGAGATGGGTCTTGTGGTGAGAGAGTGCGCGGACGAATTTGGAGACGTCCGCGGGGTCCAGTTGGTCGCCACGCGCGATGGCATTGGATACTTCATCGGAAAGGCAACCGAGTACGTAGTCGAGTTCCTGGAACACGTATGCGGCGTGCCGCTCGAAGTCGGATGGAAACCTGCTGCCCATAGGTACTACTTCTTCCCCTCTCAAAGGGCGGAGTTTCGGTTTGGGCCGCACAGCCGCGACCCGGAATAGCATTCGTCCGCCATCTGGAAGGAGCAAGTGCCGTACCAGTTCAGTAATTCTTGATAACACGTTGATGATGAGGAAATTGCGAAAGCCGCGCGGATGTTCAAAGATGAACATTGAGGCGTAAAGAAGTTCAAAATGGTCATCCGTGACTACTTTTTGTTGCACTGTGCAACGGAATTGGTCATTGCGCCCGGAGGTTGGTTGGGGCTAAAGTAGTATTGGATAAAAAGGCGGGAGGTGCATATGTCGATCCGGGAGCGTGTGCAGGAAGAGATGAAAGTGGCCATGAAGGCCGGGGAAAAGACCCGGCTGGAATGTCTGCGGATGGTGAAGGCGGCGTTGTTGATGAAAGAGAAGGAGACGGGCCAGGAAATCTCCGATGAGGTGGCGGTGGCTGCGCTGCGCGGGGAGATACGGAAGCGGCAGCAATCGCTGGAATTGTTCCGTGAACTGGGCAAAGCGGACGAAGCGGCGAAGTCGGAGGAA
>JBAZRU010000497.1:0-5660 GCA_041662805.1 Candidatus Hydrogenedentales bacterium
AGAACGTGCCGCAGAAGGCGCGGGCCTCTTGAATGGACCGAAAGCGTTTGGGAAACTCTGGGCGGTACTTCATCGTTTTGAACTGACTCTCCGAAAACGGGTTGTCGTTGGAGACGTGGGGGCGGCTGTGGGTCTTTGTGACCCCCAAGTCGGATAGCAACATCGCTACGCAATTGGATTTCATCGACGACCCTCTGTCGGCATGGAGCGTTAACTGTTCAGGAACAATCCGCTGCTTCTGGCACGTATCGTGAGTCAGGCGGCTGGCGAGCGCAGCCGTTTCCCGATGCGCCACCATCCAGCCCACCACATATCTGCTGAATACATCCAGAATGACGTAGAGGTAAAAGTACGTCCACTTGGCGGGACCCAAGAGTTTGGTGATGTCCCACGACCACAGCTAGTTGGGGCGCATCGCCAGGAGTTCGGGCTTGGCGTAGGCCGGATGCTCAGCCTGGTTGCGGCGCTCGCGCACCTCGCCAGCGGACGAGAGAATGCGATACATTGTGCGCACGGAGCAGACGTATACCCCCTCATCCAGCAGGGTTGCATACACTTCCCGCGGAGGTTGATCCATAAACCGTTCGCTGTGCAGCGCGCAGAGAACCTGTTGCCGTTCGCCGGATGAAAGCGCGCGTGGCGGCGTGGGCCGCGGGAGCGGCGCCAAGGTCCTTTTCTCCCGTGCCCAAGACCGGTATACCGAAGCCCGTGGGAGCGCCAGCGCGCGACATGCCAACGCGATACCTAGCGCCGGTCCGAACTCCTTTACCGCCGTCATCAATCGTCCCCTTCGCAGTCGTCGATCTGGGCCAGGGGAATCCCCAAGATCTCGGATACTTTTTTTGAATATCGATAATGGCCTCCGCCTGCTTTAGCCGCCGCTCCAGACGCGCATTCCGCTTGCGAAGCGCCTCGTTTTCCACTTCCGCGGGCGTCCGGCTCGGTTTCCGGCCACGTTTGGCTTCCACCAAAGCAGAACGGCCACCTTGGGCAAGTTTTGTGCGCCACTTGTCCAGAAGCGAAGAGTACAGCCCTTCACGCCGAAGCAATGCTCCAATCTGACCCGATTGCGTACAGCCGTCAGCTTCCCGGACGATCCGCTCCTTGTACTCCGCGGTAAATCGCCGACGAACAGGCCGTTCCAATACCTCCGGATTCCGGCCGACACTCCCCGCCTGCAGCGCCGCCGATTGGGCAGGCTCTCCGCTGCGTGGCGGCTCGCTTCGCTCGCCTCCACTCCGCTCCGACCCTGCCCAATCGGAACCCAGGGTCTTGCTCCGCTTCTCTATGCCATTGCTCATCTCTATCTCCTTGCCCTCTACACTAATTCCCGCAAGGAGGCTGTCTCAATCAGCTTGGCACAGAGGGAGATGGAACGATTTTGTCCGCAACGCCGAGTGCCTTCCTTCGAATCAATTGGGCTGAATCGCCGGAATAGACCGTGCAAAAGCCTTTGCGGTAAGATGATGAGCGAGGAGTCCGGTCATGCGCAATCCTTTTATCGAGATCCTGGAAGACGGCGATACTGATATCGAATTGGTTCGCCGGGCACAGGACGGTGATCATGCCGCCTTGGAAAGGCTTGGATCTATAACATCGCAATGCGTATGGTTGCTTTGCCGGAGGATGCCGAGGAGGTGACGCAGGAAGTGCTTATCAAGGCCATCACTAGACTAAGCACGTTTCAGGGCAAGAGCAAATTCCGAACGTGGCTCTACCGGATCACCGCCAACCACGTTCTAAACATGAAACGCCGCGGTGGCGAAATTCCGGCGTACGCATTTCCGACCTACGCTGCCGCTATCAACAATACTCCGGACTCGGATTTGCCCGATCCGAAGACCGTGCCGGTGGCACTACCATTGCTCGTGGAAGAGGTCAAAATCGCCTGCACATCCGGAATGTTGCTCTGCCTTGATCGTAGACAAAGGCTGGCATTCACGCTGGGAGCAATCTTCGGCGCCAGCGATAAGGTGGGCAGTGAAATCATGGACATGACCGCCGATAACTTCCGGCAGGTCCTTTCGCGCGCGCGTCGCGACCTCTTCCAGTTCATGAACAATCAGTGCGGCCTTGTGAACCCGAGCAACCCTTGCCGCTGCCACAAGAAGACCAAAGGCTTCATCAACGAAGGGCACATCGATCCGCTTCGCCTTGTGTTTGTTTCGGGCCGCGTCGAGCGAGTCCGCGATGCCGTACCCGACACAGTCCGCGAGATCGACACTGCCGCCGATCAGGCATATACTGATATCTATCTTGACCATCCCTTCCTAGAGCCACATGACCCCGTGAATTGGCTGCGAAAGATCATTGAGCGGCCGGAAATCCGCACATCCCTGCACCTCGCCTGAAAAATAATCTGGACTTTTGTCACACTCGGCCTTCTTCCGTGTCTATGACGGCAGGAGGTTAAGCCATGACAACGCTAAACGGAAAAGTCGCCCTGGTGACCGGGGCATCGAAGGGGATCGGGGCGGGCATTGCAAAGGGACTGGCCGCGTCCGGGGCGGTAGTCGTTGTGAACTACGCCACGGATCGGGCTGGTGCGGAGTCAGTTGTTCGTGAGATAGCGGAGATCGGCGGCCGTGCCATTGAGGGGCAGGCCGACGTGTCGAAAGTCTCCGATGTCACCCGGCTTCTCAGCGAGATAAGGTCCACATTCGACAGACTTGACATACTCGTGAACAACGCCGGTGTGTATCAAGCGATGCCGATTGCGGACGTAACAGAAGCAGAGTTCCACCGTGAGTTCAACACAAATGTCCTTGGTCCTCTGCTTGTCATTCGCGAATCGCTTGATCACTTCACCTCAAACGGCGGAAGCATAATCAATATCGGCTCCGGTGCATCCCGCTCGCATCCGTCCGGTTACTCAATCTACTCCGCAAGTAAGGCGGCCCTCGATTCAATCACGAGGGTTCTGGCCAAAGAGCTTGCACCTCAAAAGATCCGCGTGAACTCTGTTAACCCCGGTGCCACTCTCAGCGAAGGCACAAGGACGGCAGGTCTTTACGGAGTGGATAGTGACATCGAGAAGCACCTGGTAACTATGACCCCTCTTGGTCGTATCGGTACACCATCCGACATCGCCAAAGTCGTAGTGTTCCTCGCCTCGGACGATTCCGGCTGGCTGACTGGCGAGGTCATCCAGGCTTCAGGCGGTCTGTAAGAGTCAAGTCCTTTAAAGGAGGAGCCGAAAATGCGACTTTCTATCTTAGAAGTAATGTGCTTCGCCACCGCGTGTGCGGCTGTGGCAGGCGAACTGAATGCAATGGCCAATAAGGATGAGATCGCGAACGCACTGGAGGTATTTGCAGGCGCCTGGGAAATCGCCACCGTCGAGCCCGAAGGCGCGACGAAGGACGCCCGCTGCCTCGTGTTCAATAAGGACGGCACTTATTCAGCCCAGGACAAGGATGGGAAGGAGTTGTGGGCGGGTACGTTCGAGATCGACCCGACCGCCGCGCCAAAAGTGTGGGACCACCGGTCGCTCGATGCAAAGAAGGAGGGGAATGACGTGCTCGGTATCTACGACCTGGACAGAGACAATCTGAAGGTTGCGTGCGTCGTCGGGCAATGGAAAAACGATGAGTGGAAAGGGAAACCGCGCCTCACAGATTTCGACCCCAAAAAGGCGGATGTAATTATCGAACTCAAGCGAGCGAGGTCGGACAGTGACTTTTCGCATCTGAGCAAACCAAATGAAGGTACAGTCATGCTCAACCAATTACCCGAAGTAGCCAACAGTCTCGTCCAGACAACAAACGGAAATGATCCGACCGGATTCATCGCCCTGTTTGACGCAGACGCGGTAGTAGACGACGCTGGACGGATCATCCAAGGCCGCGATGCGATCCGGATATGGGCGGCAAGCGACATCTTCGCAGTCAAGGTGACATACGGAGTCTTGGAGACGAGTGGAGACGAGAACGAAGCCACAATCACGGCAGAAATTGACGGCACCTTCGATCGGACCGGGCTGCCTGATCCCCTCATCATGACGTTCGAAATCGTTGCAAAGGGAGGAAAGATTAGGCAACTGACGTGCCGGTTGGCCCAGGAATAGCATCAGGGAGCGCTCAATCAGACTCGTCATCCGGAATACTCAGCAATCTGGTTCAACAAAATCTCCCTGTTCTGCCGCTGTCCACTTTCTGTCGTGTCTATGATAGCAGGAGACAAGAATCATGTCGGAATTGCAAGGCAAAAAGGCTCTCATCACGGGAGCCTCCAAGGGGTTCATCGCCGGCATCGCCACGGGACTGGCCGCGGCCGGCGCGGCGGTCAACAACGGGGACAGTAACGAATGGCACTGGGTTAAGGCCCTTCGTCCCGTGATTGTTCGCGTCGCTTGGGTCGTTTGGGCCAGGAATGGCCCGAAGATAGACAGCGGACCGCCCCCAAGTCGCCCCAAAGCCCTGAGAAAGCAAAAATGGATGACATCGTAAGTATTTCGATGTCATCCATTTGCACAGAAAATAGCATGGTGGAGGCGGCGGGAATCGAACCCGCGTCCGAGAGTGCATCGACATGAACGTCTACGTGCGTAGCCTTTTAATTAAGATTCGCCACCGTGCGCCGCGTCAGGCGCGCTGCGCAAAGCCGCTAGGTGAAGTCGGTACTCTCCTCCGGAGTCTTCAACCACACTCCGGACTCAAGACCCGCTGTCGTCGCCTTAGTCCCCCTAGCAGGTGGTCGAGGGTAAGACGCGTCGCGTTAAATTACGCGGCGAGTGCCAATGGTTCGTTGGCAGTTAGTTTGTGATCGGCTTTTTACGAGGCCAACCGATCAACCTCGGCACGCAGCCCACGCTTCATCACCCCCGTCGAAACCATGTCGCCCCCACGTGGGAAGAGATTCGGCTCGAGGAGAGCTCTTGCGAATGAACCATATCTATTATGCCATAGCACGCATACGATACGCGAACTTCCGCCGCCGTTTGAGAAGTGGCGTCCGCGTGGGGTAAAATACGCGCGTTTGGGGGCACGCTTTCGCGTTCACACGTCGAACGTTACGACTTCAAGCGCGTCAATTGGACGCCGCTTCACGAGCTGGGTTGCCGGCCCCACAATAGGGTGGATTTGCGCCGGCGTTTCACCAGCCAATGATGAGAAATTCCACACATGCCTTGGCTTGCAGACCTTTTCAAGGGGGAATCCGTCGCCAGTTCGGTGATCATTCTCAGCCTTGTCGCCGCTTCGGGATTGGCACTGGGAAGCGTCCGGCTGAAAGGGATCGCGCTTGGGGTGGCGGGAGTGCTGTTCTCGGGCCTCGTCTTCGGGCACTTCCACATCGGCATCAATACCCACGTCCTCGAATTCGCCCGCGAATTCGGCCTCATCCTCTTCGTCTACACCGTGGGCATGCAGGTTGGGCCGAGCTTCATGGCGTCGCTGCGCCGGGAAGGCCTGCCGCTCAACATCATGGCCGCGAGCATCGTCGGCCTTGGCGTCCTGACGATGGTTGGTTTTTCGTGGTACTTTGACATTCCCATCCCCGTGGCCGTCGGCACCATGTCCGGAGCGGTGACGAACACGCCGAGCCTGGCGGCCGCGCAAGCAGCCCTGAAGGATATGCCGATTCCCGTCAACGGCACCGATTGGGCCGCGGTAACCGGCGTCGGCTATGCCGTCGCTTACCCCTTTGGCGTCATCGGGATC
>JBAZRU010000498.1:0-5334 GCA_041662805.1 Candidatus Hydrogenedentales bacterium
GCAATTAAGGCTTCTGCGGATTACGGCGGTTCAATCAGCCCGTCCGGCAGCACCAACATTGCTTACGGAATGGACCGGACATACACGGTGAGAGCAAACAGCGGTTACTACGTGGCGGACGTGTTTGTTGATGGAGAGTCCATTGGTGCGGTGGATCGGCACACGTTCAACAACGTAACGGCAAGCCACACCATTTCCGCCGTGTTCACCGCGAATCCGAGTCGGTGATATTCCTGCAGCCGACAGCTTAGATCGCTGAACAAAGAGCCCGTACACACAATCGAAAACACACTGTTCAGGAGCAAACGTAGAACTCCTGAACACAACAACCCGTAGGAGAAGAACAATGCTCGAGACATTGATAGTCGTATTGGTCGTGATGTGGTTACTGGGCCTGGTCACGTCTTACACCATGGGCGGTTTCATACACGTGCTCTTGGTTATTGCGGTAATTGTAATCCTCTTTCGCGTTCTGCAAGGCCGGCGGATCGCGTAGCAGCCGTGCCGTGCACGGCGAAAGACTCGGATTCCTCAACTGGAGTACACCTGATGAATAAGTACCTGATAGTGGCGGTAGTGCTGATCGTGGCAGGCGTCCTCGCCCTGGTCTACGGTCAGTTCAGCTACACCAAAGATAGCAGCCAAGCCAAGCTGGGACCGATCGAATTGACGATTCAGGACAAAGAGACGGTTAACGTCCCAGCATGGGCCGGAGTAGGCTCCATTGTCTTGGGTGTAGCGGCATTCACATTTGGGATGGCCAAGCATTAGCGCAGATAGACGTGGCGGCGCTGCCGCCCCTTGTTCACTTGGATAACACGAAGAAGGATACACAGAATGGACCATATAACGACTCCTGCCAGGAACTCCAATGCCGACACACTCAGTGACTTCGGCCCACCCCGCGCAGAAACGCCCGAACGGCCTTCGGGAATTGCAACGTACGTGGGCGACGCTGCCCAGCAGGCGGCAACATCGGTTACACAGTCGGCGGTCGATGCCGCGTCGTTTGTCGGTCGGAAGGCCGAAGATGCCGCGACGTTCGTAGGACAAAAGACCGAAGAGGCAGGCGCTGCGGTCGGCGGTAGCCTTCGGTCGCTTGGCAATACCGTCCGTGAACGTGGACCTGAAAGCGGAATGGCCGGCGACGCCACCACGGCTGTGGCTGACTCGCTGGAAAGCAGCGGACGCTACCTCCAGGAGGAAGGCCTCAAGGAGATGGCCGAAGACGTGACGAAACTGATCCGGCGCAACCCCATTCAGTCCCTCGTGATTGGTGTCGCGGCAGGTTATCTGGTCGGCAGGGCCATGTCGCCTCGGAGCTAATGCCATGTCCAACGATCCAAAAACGCCACCGGAATCCAGTGTGATGGAGTTGATTGGGGGAATCATCACCGATGTCCACCTGCTCATACGACAACAACTGGCCCTCTCTCGGCATGAAATTAAGAGCGAGTTAGGCCATGCACAGTCGGCGGGGTACTTGATGGCGATAGGCTTGACCATCGTCGCAATGGGCAGCGTCTTGCTTTGCGGGATGCTGGTTCACTTGCTGGCGCTGATGGCGCCGCAACTCCCCCTCTGGGGATGCTACGGCATTGTGGGCGCACCTATCGCGGTTCTTGGCGCCATCCTGTGCATGGTAGGCATTCAACGGTTCGGCAACTTCAATACCGCGACCGTAGGTTTAACTCACGACCTCAAGGAAAAACTCGATGGATAAGGAAGCCGCCGTGATGCGACTGCAAATGGATGAGACGCTGGCGGGCCTGACCGGCAAGCTCGGACACCTGGAGCACCAGGTCTCGTCAACCGTGAGAACCGTTAAGGACTCCGTGAATACGGTCCGCGACACCTTTGACCTCAAGCTTCAAGTGCGTCAACGGCCTTGGGCACTATTGGCGAGTGCGGCAGCGGTGGGTTTTCTTGGCGGCTATCACTCGAGCGTCCGCGACAGCGGGCGTCCCGCGCGAGGTGGAAAGGGCGCAAGCGCGCCAATGCCATTGGCACACGCAGACGAGAGCTACAGTCCCGCGCCCAAGGCGGGCGGCAATGGGTCGAAAGCAGCACAGCCCCCCGCCGTTCCCGCGCCAAGTTGGCTGGCCAATCTGGGCGACTCGTTCAAACCGGAACTTGCGGAGTTGAAGGGGATAGTGATTGGCGCGCTATTCGGTCTCGTTCGCGAGATCGTGACGAATCAGCCCCCCAAGCCGGTGGAGCAGCCAAGGGCCAATGCAAGCCGAGGCGACAACGGCAAGTCCGGAAGTCTAGTCCGTTCGGGGTCGCCCCTCAACGAAGCGGGAGACGAGTGATTTGCGAGTGGGCATGACAGATCAGTATTTGGGAAATCGCTCCTGCACAAGTCAGGACGACAGAACCAATTGGAATAGCACCGAAAGGTGCGGCACTGCGACGAGAGAACGAAGGATCTACACGAAAGGAACATCGAGATGAAAACGTACCGGAAATACATCGCTGCTCTGGTAATTGGCGCGCTCCTGGGATTCACGACGCTTGGCTGCAACACCTTCAAAGGCGCCGGCAAGGACATTCAGAAGGGCGGTCAGAAGGTCGAGAATGCTGCTGAGGGCGCTGATAAATAGTCGCGGGCAACGCCCCTACCAGGACTTGGAACGGAGACATCGTCAGTTTTAGATCCTCGGATGGCGCCACGCTGTGCGAGCGCCGCCGAGGAGTTCTGTCCGTGAATTTCCTAGAGCCACAGGCCTCTTCGGCCTGCGGCAGGCGATTTGTCGGATACGCTGTGACTCACACGATCCCAGCGGACAATAGAGAAACGCAACGCATTAGGGGACTCGCACGATGTTGATCAAAGTCAAAACACTAGAGGGTTACACGCTAGATAGCCTTGACGGGGAAATCGGAAAGGTCAAGGAACTCTACTTCGACGACCGGCACTGGACGGTTCGCTATCTGGTCGCCGACACGGGAAACTGGCTTACGGGCAGGCAGGTGCTGATCTCTCCGTATGCGCTAGACGCTGTAAATACGGATGAGCGGCAGATAGCCATAAACATGACCAAGAAACAGATTGAAGAGAGTCCATCCTTGAATACCGACAAGCCCGTCTCGCGACAGTTCGAGGAAGACTACTACGGGTATTATGGGTGGCCAATGTACTGGGCCGGTCCATATGCCTGGGGGGCCTATCCCTTCATTCCGCGCGACCCTGAACAATGGGGAGAAGCAATCCGCGACGAGCATGAGTGGGATTCGCACTTGCGCAGCACTCGCGATGTGAGTGGCCATCACATCCAAGCCACGGACGACGAGATTGGTCACGTCGAGGATTTCGTCGTCGATGACGAGACGTGGGCGATCCGGTATTTGATCGTCGACACACGCAATTGGTGGCCAGGAAAGCAGGTCCTTGTTTCACCACAGTGGATTGAGCGCGTCAGTTGGAACGAGCAGAAGGTCTTCGTCAATCTCAATCGCGAGACCATCAAGCAGGCGCCGGAATTCACGGAAGAGACTGTTCTGAATCGGGACTACGAAAATGGACTGCATGGACACTATAGCCGCGCAGGATACTGGCTCGATGAAGTTGCTGCAAAGTAGCACTCCGTCGGACCAAGCCCGGAAGCAAGGTCTCGTCGGTGCGGAGCATGCTCGGTCGTCAGTGACGAGCCTCGTGGGCGGTCCAGGTGAATACAGGCACTGAAGTTTAGACAAGAAGGAGCAAGACGCTTGAAGGTTCCAGTGAACAACAGTGGAAAGTCCAATCCATGAGACGAAAGAGAGAAAGTATGCTCGTCAAACTATCCACGGATAAGACGGTCAGCGAGGCCGCAGCTGACCTGGAGGCTGCTGTCCAAGCCAATCATTTTGGTGTAATGCAAGTTCACAACCTCAAAGAGACCATGGCGAAGAAAGGTGTGGAATTCGCTCCCGAATGCCTGATCCTAGAGGTTTGTCAGCCGCAACAAGCAAAGAAGGTGCTCGAGCAAAACATGAGCGTATCCACCGCGCTGCCATGCCGGATCTCCATCTTCGAGGAAGGCGGCAAAACTATGCTGGCAACGTTGAAACCGACAACGCTTCTCGCGATGTTCGACACGCCGCAACTCAAAGAAGTGGCGCAGGAAGTTGAGGACACGATCGTCAAGATAATGAGTGAGGCCGTGTAACGCCAATTGACACGCATTTGGTCTCCCTGACTGAGACGCCGTTTGGGCACGATTCCCCATACCGAAGAAGTCGTAAGTCGCGAAGGTCAGCCTGGCCTCGCCACTACAACCAAGAAGGGTGTGAAACCATGGTAGACACGAAGTCCGATACCAAAGACCCCATTTGCGGAATGACCGTGGACGAAGCATCCGCGATCCACGCCGAACGCGATGGAAAGACGTACTTCTTCTGCGGCGACCAGTGCCGACAGAAGTTCATGGCCGCTCCCGCAGGCACGAAGCCAGAGGGAAAGTCCGGATGCTGCTGTGGGTGAACCCGGTTCATGACCCCGCCGGCCAGTCGACGGCGAAGCTTGGCTTCGTTTCCGTCAACTTCATTGGCAGGCTCGTGCCGCGCCTCAATGTGCAGCGCGAATTGCTCTGCAGTCGGGACGGAGATTCGGATTGCAGGTGCGATGTCCCGGCGAATGCGCCCCACGCCGGTGGCCCGCGGATGACCCCTTCATGTCTTTCCCGGCGGGAGGTGGCGACTAATGGCTAGACTGTGCGTCACCCCCGCCTTTCAGTCGACCCTGACTGTCCTCACCAGCGTCATCATCGGCGTCGTTGTGATTACTGGCCTGTATTGGGCCCAAGCAGTGCTCATACCGATCGCCTTGGCCGTGTTCCTTGCGTTTCCGCTTGCCCCCCTCGTCTCGCGCCTTCAGCGGTGGCACTTGGGCCGTAAGCCCTCCGTCGTCGCGGTCGTCTTGTTCGCGGCCTTGGTTCTGGGCGGCGTTGTGTGGGTGGTCGAAATCGAACTCTCTGGCTTGGCTCACGAACTTCCCACCTACACCGACAATATCCGAGCCAAGGTTAAGGACCTGCGCCAACTGGGCCATAGCGCAGGTGTGGAACGCCTCGGGAAATTGTCTGAGGTCATTACCGGAGAGTGGGAGAAGTCCCTGACGGACGGTGAAGATAAGGACGCAAATGAAGGGCCAGAATCACTGCGTCCATTGCCAGCAATCACGACGGCTCTACCGGAAGACAAGGCACAAACTCCATCGGCTCCCTTTGAGGGCCCAACCTGGCTGTCGGGGCTGCCTGCCTTGCTCGGCTCTGCCCTGGAGTCGATCGGCAGCTTCATCCTTGCACTCGTGCTGGTTGTGTTCATCCTTTTGGAGCGCGAAACGCTGCGCAA
>JBAZRU010000498.1:5344-5656 GCA_041662805.1 Candidatus Hydrogenedentales bacterium
ATTATTGGGGAATGGCCGCATGACCGAGACAACCAAGGCCTTGGACGATGCCGCCGAGCGGATTAGCCGCTACCTGCTCATGCAGCTCGCCGTAAACGGCAGCTACGGCCTGACCTGGGCCATCGGACTCTATCTTATTGGCGTCGACTATGCCTTGCTCTGGGGCTTCCTTGCCACCGTACTGCGTTACGTCCCCTACGTCGGAGCCCCCATCGCCGCGTTGTTCCCCATTTGCCTCAGCCTTGCCCAGTTCCCCGGGTGGTGGCAACCGCTCGCCGTAATCGCTCTCGTACTCGTCCTAGATCTCATCTC
>JBAZRU010000499.1:0-5643 GCA_041662805.1 Candidatus Hydrogenedentales bacterium
AACGCAATGGAAACACACGTGTCGGCGGCGCACTCTTCCGCAAGCGCGACTCGCGCAGGTTCGGACATTTCGGTGTCGCCGTAGCGCGTGAGATGAACCTCGGCGCCTGCGCGGCGCAGAAGCCCGGCCACGCGCCGTGCAACGTCCAGGGCGAAATCGCTTGAGCGCGCTCCGGTTGGGCCAACCAGCCCGGCATCGCGCCCGCCGTACGCGGGGTCAAGCACAACAACTTTCCCAAGCAACGCGCCGCCTTCCGCGGGAGCCAAGGCAATGTCCGTATGCGATTGGCGGAGACGCGTTACCTGCGGCTCATACCCGTCGCGCGCAAAATAGACTTCGTCCGCGTTGATCGGCGACGCGAGCCAACCTTCTTCGGTGGTTACTCCTATCGTGCGTCCTTGTGCGCTGACCACGACGCCCGAAATGGGTTCTTTCGTGGTGCCGCTATAGACGCGTAGCGTACGAAACCGATTGTCTCCCGTGGCGATGGTGTGCTGGGCGGTGATGCCTCCGCATGCAAACGCAAACTGCGCCTGAGGGGAAGGCTTCCGAACATAGAATCGCGCGACACCGTTCTTCAAGGCTGCGGTTTGCTTGACCGGTTCGGCCGTCACGGCCACGCCATCGGCGCAGGGCAATCCGAGAGAATCCGTCACGCGCGCTTCAAGCAACACTTCGACGTCGGCGCCGGTTCCAATGCTCGCGGGGATCTGCGTCACTTCGATGTGGACTGGGGGGCGCGACACGGCAATCTCGATGGGCGCGGCAATCCCCGCGCCGTGGACGTTGCGCGCCAACACGGTGGCCTTCGTGATGCCGTTGGGCAGCGTGTCGGAGGAGGTCCACACGAAGCCCGCGTCGGCGGCATCGGTTGCTCCAGGTAAGGCGCGGCCACGCACCAGGAACATCACGGTGCTCATATCGATGGGCAACCCGCGGGCAAACCGAACGTGCACGCGGTGCGTGCGGCCATCGTCGGAGGGGCGCGTATCTACTGCCGCAATCTTGGGCGGGTCGAGCGCAAAGTAGGACGCAATGCCCGCGGCAATGGCCTCGGCCTCGGCGATGATTGCCGCGTTGCTTGCAAGCATCTCTGCATTCTGGGGAAAGGTCATGTACGAAGACTCGATGAGCACCGCGGGTTGCTGGCTTAGCCTGAGCACCTTGTAGTTGCCGGGAAGGAGCAGCTTTGCGGTCGCGGTTGCATCGAGACGGCGCGCCAGTTCATGCGTGAGGCTTTGCGCCAAATCGAGGCTGGCCCCGTCTTCTCTCAATTTGTAGTACACCTCGAGGTCGTTCTTCACCGAGCCTTTGTTGATGTCGGCATTGTGATGCACGCTCACGAAGATATCCGCTTTGCGCTCGTTCGCGAGGGCTGCGCGTGCGGCAAGATCTTCGGGAAGGCTGTCCGGAGCCAGCGCCGTATCCACTTCGCGCGTCAGAAAGACGTTGGCGCCCGCGTCGGCCAGCATGCGTTTCAGCAGGCGGGCAACGCTCAGGTTCACGTCCGCTTCGCGGAGGCCGTTCGAAGGCGCGACGGCCCCGGGCCAGGGTCCCCCGTGTCCCGGATCGATGCAAATGACGCGACCGGCCGCAGCCTTCAAATCGACCGCCCCCGTTTCGTACGGGATATCAGCGGGCAGCTTCGCTGGTTGCGAGGGGGTCTCCGGTTCGGGAGGTTGGATTAAATGCTGACAGCTTGCCATTGTCAGAAGCGCGGCGAGTAAGAGTATTCGTTTCATCATGGAGTGTCCCGGATGAGCCCCTCGTAAGCTGAGTTTCGGCGCAACAGGTCAATCGTTCTCAAGCACGCGAAGGGCTTCCCGCCCTTCGTGGGCAGCATCGACGAGCAATTGGTCGTCGCTCTTCCACGTTATCAGGTTGAAGCCAAGGTCGCGCCAATGCCGCGCCGCGTCAACGGTGGTCGCCGGGGTCCCGTTGGATAGCCCGTGCTTCTTGCTGAGATCGGTAATGTGCTTCGCGGCGGCGACGACTTCGGGATCTTTGGTGTTGTCGACGCGGCCGACGGTCACCTGATAGTCGGCGGGCCCGTAGAAGATACCGTCGAGTTGGCCGTCGGCGACTTCCAGCATGGCCTCCAGATTCTGCACGCCGCGCGGGCTTTCCAGTTGAACGATGAGCATCCTGCTTTCGTTCTGGTCGACAATCCGCTCGGCCATGGTCGTGTGCTGTTTCCCAAAGAGACTGGAGCGCATCCCGAAGCCACGTTTGCCAACGGGTGGATATTTCGCGCAGTCGATAATGTGCCGCACTTCCTCCGGCGTTTCGACGCGAGGGACGATGATTCCGCTCACGGCCATGTCCAGGGCCTGGGCAATGTGGGAGTAGTCGCCTTGGGTCACGCGAAGGAGTGTGATTAGGCCAACGTCCTCGGCAGTGCGCGCGACTTCGAAGATCGTCTCGTAGGAATGGTGTCCATGTTCGTTGTCGATCCAGAGCCACTCAAAACCGGCTCGCGCGATCGTCCTGACCACCGTGGGCGTCATGTGTTCCAGCATGACGACTCCCCAGCAAAGTTGCCGCTCTCGACAGACCTTCTTGAATTCTTGACGTGTCATAGGTGTTTGCCCCTGCTGTAATCCCTTGAAAGGGAGATTGGATTCATGAAGTGCGTTTTAGGCGGTCCGTCAAGACTGCCGCGAGTATCACAAGGCCAAGGATAACCTGTTGTCCGAAGCTTTCCATACCGATCCAGGTGAGCCCGGTTGAAAGCACGGCAATGATCAGCAAACCAATGAGCGTGCCTGCAATGGTCCCTCGGCCTCCGCTCAGGCTGGTGCCGCCGACCACGACCGCCGCGATAACTTGCAGCTCGTCTCCAACCCCTACCGTGGGGTCCCCGGATTGCAGCTTGGAGGATAGAATGAGACCGCCTAACACCGCAAGCGCTCCGCTGATGCTGTAGACAATCCATTTGACTCGGTCCACGGGCACTCCACTCAAGCGGGCCGCTTCTTCGCCGCCGCCAATGGCATACACGTGGCGTCCGAATCGTGTCGTGTTGAGCAGAATGATCCCCAAGACAAACACAACCAGCATGACCAGAACCCCCACGGGGACGTGCCCCGCAAGAAGATGCCTGCCCAGGTACGTGTACGACGGAGGCAAAGTCGATACCGGAGTGCCGCCGAGAAGGAGGTAGCCAAGGCCCCGGAGCGAACTCATCAGGGCAAGCGTGGCAATGAAAGGCGGAATTTGGAAGCGCGTGATGAAGAGACCGGCGAAGCTTCCGCTGGCCAGTCCCGCGAGAAGCGCCGCGGAGTAGCCAAGGGCATACGATGCCCACGTGTCGCCCGCGGCGTTGACGACCAGTGCGCAGATGACGCCGCCAAATGCCAGGAGCGAGCCGACGGAAAGGTCGATTCCTCCCGTGAGAATGACCAAGGTCATACCGACGGATACGACGCCGTAGATCGCGGACTGGTTCAGAATGAGGATCAGGTTCTCGACGGAGAGGAAGGGCCGTATACCTTGCCGTCGCGCGAGAATCTCAAAGACCACGCATTCAATGGCCAGGACGACCAAAAGGAAGCCGTAGGTCTTGAGAAAGCGCCCGGCCTGCCGCGCCAAAGCAAGCAATAGGACACCACAGGTCTTGAGTAACCGCCGAGCCGGTCGCGATGGGGTCGTCGAGTCGGCCAAGGCGGGGCCTAGTCGAGGCCGCGCGATCGCAGCAGTTTGTACTCGATGCTGTCTACGAGGGCGTCGTAGGAAGCCGTGATGATATTCTCGGAGACGCCCACGGTATCCCATTCGGTTTCACCATCGGCGGATTCGATGAGAACGCGGGTCTTTGCGCGCGTTGCCGCTTGCGCATCGAGAATGCGCACCTTGTAGTCTTCGAGGTGTACGTCGTTCAACTCGGGATAGATGGACGTAAGCGCCCTTCTGAGCGCGCAGTTCAAGGCATCGACAGGACCGGTGCCTTCGCCTGCGGTGTGCACGATCTCTCCGTCGGGAAGCTCGATGCGGACCGTGGCCTCGGACACGGCGGGGTGCGAATCGTCGTGACGTTCGACCCATACGCGGAATCCGCGAAGTTTGAAGAAGGACCGGTGGCGCTTCTGGGCTCGGCGGATCAGCAGCTCAAGCGATGCGTCCGCGCCTTCAAACTCGAATCCCTCGTTCTCAAGTTCCTTAACCTTGTGCAGCACCGCTTTCGTCTCGGCGGCGTTCTTGTCCAGTTCGATGCCCAGCTCGGCGGCCTTCTGGAGCAAGCTCGATCGGCCCGACATCTCGCTGACGGAGATGTGCGTACGATTGCCCACGAGCTCCGGCGCAATGTGCTCGTAGCTACTCTTGAGTTTCTTCACTGCGTCGGCGTGCATTCCCCCTTTGTGGGTGAACGCGTCGCGGCCGACATAGGGATCGAAATCGCGATGGGACATGTTCGCCAACTCGGCAACGAGGTGAGACAGAGGGGCCAATCCCGCTAGCTTCTCGGGAGACACGAGGGGAATACCCATCTTGAGTTGCACGCCGGGGATGATGCTGCAAAGGTTGGCGTTGCCGGTCCGTTCCCCATATCCGTTGATCGTGCCCTGGATGTGCACCGCGCCGGCCTTGACGGCTGCGAGGGTGTTGGCCACGCCGCACGCCGAATCGTTGTGGGCATGGATTCCTACCGGGGCGTCGGGCAAGCGAGCGCTGACCGTCCGGACGACATCCTCGATCTGCCAAGGCAAACAACCGCCGTTTGTGTCGCAGAGCGCCAAGACTTCCGCGCCTGCGCGAAACCCGCTCTCGAGGGCCGAGAGGGCATATTCGGCGTCTTCAAAAAAACCGTCGAAAAAGTGTTCGGCATCCAGAAAGACCCGGCGATTGTGCGACCGGAGATAGGCGACCGATTCGGCGATGATGCGCAGATTCTCGTCGAGACTCACGCGGAGGACTTCTTTGACGTGGGTCGGCGACGTCTTCGCGAAAATGGTGATGACTTCCGTATTGGCTCCAAGCAGGGCGGCGAGGTTGGGATCGTCTTCGACCGTGCACTTCGTGTGACGCGTGCTGCCGAAAGCCGCCATCTTGGCGTGCTTGAGATCCATGTCGTTGGCGCGCTGGAACAACTCGGCCGCCTTGGGATTGGAGCCCGGCTGCCCGCCTTCAATGTAGGAGACCCCGAAGTCGTCCAATGCGCGTACAACGCGAAGCTGGTCTTCGGATGAAAACTTCACCATGCGGCCCTGGGCGCCATCGCGCAGGGTCACGTCGTATAGTTCAACTCGTTGTGACACGCCAAAGGTCTCCCGGATATAGAGAACTAATCAACAGCATGCGAGGCCGGCTAAGATTGCTGGGCGGAGGCCGCGATACGCGCGGATTGTAGCATAACCGGCACGAGGTCATGCCCCTCGGGGAACAGCAGCCCGGACGCTTCGGCGGAGCGTTCTGAATAACTAGTTGAGGCGTCTGGTATTACACCAGGGCCGTTCAGGGCGAAGGGCACCGGGCCGCCCGCATGCGTCTTGGTCGAAAGCGCGGTGATGTGGTCGGGCGCTACGAGGATGCGGACATCGCCGCGATCGCGCGCATATTCCAAGCAGGGCGCGACCACGCGCCTGTCGAAATCCTCTATGGCCTGTAGCTTCAAATCGAGCCGGCCTTCGTGAGCCGTCTCATCCG
>JBAZRU010000500.1:0-5634 GCA_041662805.1 Candidatus Hydrogenedentales bacterium
ACGTCGAAAAGGCGGAAGACGACGCGGACACCGCGTTTCGCGTCAACGAATACGGCGCGCGGTGCGTGGCGCGGGTCAGCGCGGAATCGGACATCCCCGTCGTTTACTACAGCACCGACTACGTCTTCAGCGGCCAGAAGGGCGTGCCCTATGAGCCGGACGACCGGGTCGCGCCCAATGGCGTCTATGCGCGGTCGAAGGCCGCGGGCGAGGCCGCGACGCGCGCCACGAACGCCCGCCACTTCATCGTGCGGACGGCCTGGCTCTACGGTCCGGGCAACGCGAACTTCGTCGAGAAGATTATCAGCGCGGCGACGACGCGGCCCACGTTGCGCGTCGTGACCGATGAAATCGGTTCGCCGACTTATACGTGGGACTTGGCCGAGGCGACGCTGGCGTTGTGCCAATGCGGGCGCTTTGGGTTGTATCATTGCGTTAACGCGGGTGCCTGTACGCGCTTCGAGTTTGCCCAGGCGATTCTGCGCGAGGCCGGAATGGCCACGCCAATCGAGCCGTGTACCTCGTCCGAATTCCCGACCAAGGCCCCGCGCCCAGCCTATTCCGTACTGTCCAACGCCGCATTGGAAGCGGCCTGTGGTTTTGTGATGCCGTCGTGGCAAGACGCGCTCGCACGTTACATCAAACGGAGGCAAGCTTCTGCATGAAACGTATTGTAGTCACCGGTGGAGCGGGGTTTATCGGCTCGAACTTCGTCCGGTATATGCTCGCAGCCTACCCCGAGCTGGAAATTGTCAACCTCGACAAACTCACCTACGCGGGTAACCTCGACAATCTAAAGGACTTAGACCCAAAGCGCCACCAGTTCGTCCAAGGAGACATCGCCGACCCACAGGCAGTGGATTCCGCCATGGAAGGGTGCGACGCCATCGTCAACTTCGCGGCGGATAGCCACGTGGACCGCAGCATCCTGGAGGCGTCGGACTTTATCGCCACGAACGTTCGGGGCGTACACAACATCGTGGAGACGGCCAAGAAGCTGAAGACGAAACGGGTGTTGCTGGTGTCCACGGACGAAGTGTACGGGAGTATCGCGTCCGGCTCGTTCAAGGAAACCGACCCCTCGCAGCCTCGGAACCCCTATTCGGCCAGCAAGGCCGGTGGGGAACTCCTGGGGTTGTCGTATTTCCACACCTTCGATGTGCCGGTAATCGTGACGCGCGGGTCGAACACGTACGGCCCCTACCAATATCCGGAGAAGGTGCTGCCGCTATTCATTACGAACGCCATCGACAATATCCCGCTGCCGCTCTATGGCGATGGGAAGAACGTTCGAGACTGGCTCTATGTGGAAGACCACTGCCGGGGAATCGACCATGCGCTTCGGCACGGCGATCCGGGCAACATCTACAACATCGCGGGCGGCAACGAGCGGGAGAATATCTTGCTTACCCACCGCATTCTGAAGCTGGTGGGTAAAGGCGAGGATTTGATTCAGCCGGTAAAGGATCGTCCCGGCCACGACCGGCGCTATTCCATTGATTCGACTAAACTTATGGCGCTTGGGTGGGAGCCCAAGATGCCATGGGACGAAGGTGTGGCGCATACGGTGCGCTGGTATCAGGAGAATGAGTGGTGGTGGCGCAAGCTGAAGGACAGCGGCGATTACCAGTCCCACTACAAACGCTGGTATGGCGCGTTGAAGAAGTAGTTCCCGCCGGTGTCCTTGAGGAATCAGTTGGCTTGGGCCAAGTGTTCAGTAGACAGATTGCGAAGTGTGTCGTTTGGCCGCGGGCTTCAGGTTTTGACCCACGACGCGTGGACGCTGTAGGATTCCGAGTTCTTATAGGTCTTGGCGAGTGATGTCCCTGTAATGGAAGTACTTATGACCCGAACACCCACGCGTTTAGCAGCCCTTTCTGTTTCAATTGTGATTGCTGTTTTCCCCTTGGCCTGTGGCCAGGGAGGCGGCGTGAAGCCCATCACCGAAGTCCGCACCTTGGAGCAACCGCGCCCCGCGCCCAGGACCAACGTCAGCAGCGCGGAGCGATTCGGTTTTGTGATGAACTCTGGTGCTCGGCCCGCCAGCAATACGCCGCGCCAAGCGCCGTTTACCTACACGGCGCCGACAGGCTGGACCGAGCAGCCCGCGGATTCGATACGCATCATCAACCTGCGCCCAGCAGACGACGCGAAAACAGAGTGCTACGTGTCCGTGCTGGGCGGCGGAGTCGAGGCGAACGTGAACCGGTGGCGAAAGCAGATGTCGTTGCCCCCCTACACCGAGGCCGAGTATACCGCGCTAGTCAAGAAACCCTTGCTTGGCGAGACGGCCACCTACGTCGAGTTTGAAGGGGCCTATGCGGGGATGGGAACCGACGCCCAACCCGATTACAAGCTCCTAGGCATGGTACTTCCGGTCGGTGGCAACGCGGTCTTCATCAAGATGGTCGGCCCGAAGGGCGTCGTCGACGCGGAGAAAGCCGGGTTCGACGCCTTTTGCGCGTCCTTGCAGACACGCACCGAAGGCGAAGACACATCTTCCGCACAACCCCAGACGGCATCGAGTGGTCAGGATTCCGCCGGGGAAGGTGACGCCTCGTTCACGTGGTCCGCGCCCGGCGGCTGGCGAAAAGCGCCGGAGAAGCCGATGCGGCTTGTCACGTATACGGGCGGGCTGGACGGAGAAATCGAGTGCTACGTGAGCGTCTTCCCGGACAGCGCGGGCGGCATCGAGGCCAACGTGAACCGATGGGCAAAGCAAATCAAGCACGCCAGCCTTACGGCAGAAGAGATAGCCGCGTTGCCCAAGATCGCGATGCTGGGCCAAGAGGCGTCCCTGGTCGAGTTTGAAGGCGATTTCAGCGACTCGATGAGCGGGCGGGAGGTCCCGGGCGCGGTGCTGTTCGGAGCCATCGCGCGCGTTCCCGAGGGCAGCCTGTTCGTGAAGATGGTGGGTCCGGCGGGAGCGGTTCGTGCACAGAAACAGAACTTCCTGGCGTTTTGCCAATCGTTCAAGCAGAGGTAATTGAAGAGCATGATCAAGCGAGCGTTCACTCTTGGATTCAACTTCCTGGCGTCCTACGGGTTCGCATGCATCATCTTCATTCTGCTGATGGTGTTGACGTTCCTTGGCACCATCGAACAGGTCGACGAAGGGTTGTTCGAAGTGCAGAAGCGGTACTTCGAATCCATGTTTGTGGTCCACCACCTCTTTGGTGTGATTCCGATTCTTCTGCCGGGTGTCTATCTCCTGCTGATTCTGTTCTCGGTGAACCTTGTTCTCGGCGGCGTCGTCCGCATGCGCAAGAACAAGTACACCGTCGGCAATCTGATCATCCACTCGGGCATGCTTCTTCTGATCTTCGGCGGTTTCGTCAAGAACGAGTTCTCTATCGACGGCCACCTGACGTTGGCGGAGAATCAGCGGTCGAGCGAGTTCGAAAGCTACTTTCTGTGGGAGCTAGTCTTGGCCCCTATAGAGCCGCAGGGCCAGACCATCGAGTACGTCATCCCGGACGAACAGTTCGCTTCGGTGAACGAGAGCGATCCCGCGACCTTTGTGCGCGACGATCTCCCCTTCGACATCAGCGTGAACCGGTTCCTTCCCAATTGCGAGCCCTCTCCTGTTGGACCGGCCGAGGCCAGCAATGTGCGCGGCGTCGATGGGTTTTATCTCAAGGAACGCGAAAAGGAAAAGGAAGCCGAGCGCAACGTGGCGGGTGTCCATGTGCAAGTGAAAGAAAAAGCGACCGGCGAATCCAAGGACGCACTCCTCTGGGGAATGTCGCAGGCGCCGTTGACGATTGATGCGGGCGGAAAGGCATGGACAATCGACTTCCGCCGCCGGCGTTATGTCCTGCCGTTTGCGATAGCGCTGAACAAGTTCATCAAGGAAACGCACCCGCGCATGGAGATGGCCAAGCAATTTTCAAGCGAGGTGACGAAGATCGAGAACGGCGTGGAACAGCCCGTGAAGATCACAATGAACGAACCGCTGCGCCACAAAGGCTATACGTTCTTTCAAGCCTCCTTTATCGAAGCCGATCCCCAGCGAGGCACGCCGGTCATGTCGACGCTTGCGGTGGTGCGCGACCCCGCGGACCGCATACCGCTCTATTCCTGCATCGTCATCACGGTTGGTCTTATGCTGCATTTCACCATGAAACTTGGGCGTTACCTGCGGCGCGAGCAAAAGCGCCTTGAACCATCGAGGGCGACATGAACGCGACACGATACTTGACCGTCCTGGGCGTGGCGATACTCGCCTGTGTGCCGCTGACGCTTGCGCAGGAGCAGGCGCACGACGAACACGCGCACGATGGACATGCGCATAGCGAACATTCCCACGCGATTGCCTGGGACAAGGAGACGCTGCAAGCGTTTTCGACGCTTCCCATTCAGGACGGGGGCCGCGTGAAGCCCTTGAGCACCTACGCGGGCTTCAAGCTGCTCAAGCTAAACGGCCGCCGCGAATGCAGAGACCTCGATGGCAAGAAGCTTACGCCGATGGCATGGTTTCTGGACGTGCTGCTGAATCCCGAAGTCGCGAACAACTACCGCGTCTTTCTTGTGCAGAGCTCGGAAGTGCTCGAAGCGATCGGCGTGTCGCACGCGGACAGAAAGAAGCGGGACCGGTACTCCTATGAAGAGCTTCTGCCTGGCCGCGAGAAACTATTCGAACTCGCTCGCAGCTACAACGGCATCGAGGCCAAAGACCAAACGCCGATCCAATCGCAGATCGTCAATTTGGCGACCAACATTTTCGAGTATGAATCGGTAAGCCACTACGCCGATTTCGCGCGGTTCTCGTTGTCCGTGCCGGCAGACTCGCCTCTGGCCGCTGCGCTTCCCGACACATCGTTTTCCGGGGTGCTCGCAAAAGCGGAGACCTTGCGCGTTCTCGTCGTAGCGATGGATCGTGACTTGGATGCGGTGCTGTCGGGCATGCCCCCCGAGAAAGCCGAGGAGTTAAAGGCGATTCTTCCCGGAGGCGCGGAGGGCATCAGTGAAGAGGTGCGCAAGAAGAATCTCGATGAGTTGCAGCAGTTGTTCAACCAGCTTGATGCAATGGCGCGCAATGCGGATGGCCTGGCCCTGTTCCCGCCCGCGAAAGACGCGAAGGATCAGTCGCACTGGTATGCCGCGGGCGAACTGGTGGAGACCGTGTTCGGGCAAGGCGTGGACGCGGCGGCGGAAGAGCTGAAGCTTGTGTCGGTGTTCGAACAACTCGTGAAGCAGCGGGACAACCCCGAGCAATTCAAGGCGCACCTCGCGTCGTTCCACGAATCGGTGACCGCGAAAGCCACGGCGCGGGGCGAATACGCGAAGATTCCCATCGAGGTGACGTTCTATCGCGCCGACTTCTTCTACAACAGCCTCCTTCTGTTTATCCTCGCGTTCATCGTAATCGCCGTCTCATGGTTGGTTCCGTACCATCGTTTGATGTCCAGGCTGTACCCGCTTGTACTCGTGCCGCCGACAGTCCTCTTGATCGCGGGCATCGTCTTCCGATGCATCATTCGAGGCCGTCCGCCCGTGAGCACGCTCTACGAAACGATCCTGTTTATCACGGCCGTCGCGGTCGTGGTCACGATCTTTATTGAATATATCAATCGGCATAAGATCGCGCTATCCGTCGGAGCACTCCTCGGCATGATGGGTATGTTCCTTGCC
>JBAZRU010000501.1:0-5207 GCA_041662805.1 Candidatus Hydrogenedentales bacterium
ATCCTGCGAATCCTAGAATGCCGCCGCCTCGAGGATGGCCTTGAGGCGTCCCATGAATTGCGCGGCAACCGCTCCGTCTATGACGCGGTGGTCGCTCGACAGGGTCATCTTCATCAGGGGGCGGACCTGAATGCCGCCGTCGATAACAACCGGCCTATCCTTAATCTGACCGACGGCGAGAATGGCACTGTCGGGTTGGTTGATGATGGCGGTGAAATGGTCAACCCCGAAAGAGCCGAGATTGGAGATGGTGAACGTATTCCCCTGGTACTCGTCGGGCGTCAGCTTCCCGGTGCGGGCGCGCTCGGCGAGTCGCTTACACTCGGCAGACAGTTGCGGGAGAGTCAGGTTTTGGACTTGGCGCACGACCGGGACGATGAGTCCGGTCGGCAGGGCGACAGCCAACCCGAGGTTGATGTCGCCAACTTCCTCGATGGCGTCGTCGGCCCAGCGCGAGTTCACGGCGGGGAACTCCTTGAGGGCGAGCGCGGTCGAGAACATGATGAGATCGTTGAACGACGGCTTCTCGGGAGTGGAATTGCGGAGCTTGACGGCGGCCGCCATGTCAATTTCAGTAGTCACGTAGTAGTGCGGGGCTGAGAAGAAGCTGTCCGCCATGCGTTGGGCGATAATTTTGCGCATTGGGCTGAGCTTTGTGCGCTTTATCTCGCCTGTTGACAATGATTTGACAGGTGCCTGTTTCGAAATTGTTTCAGCGCGTTCAACGTCGTCTACAACGATTCTACCCTGCGGGCCAGACCCCTTTAATTGTGTTAAGTCTACCCCACGTGACTCTGCCAATTTACGGGCGGCGGGCGACACCTTAAGTTTGTCGACGCTCGCGGCGTAGGCCTCGACATCGGCCTCGGTCACGCGGCCTCCCGCGCCGGTCCCCTGGGCAAGGGTGGGATCGATGTGAAGGTCGGCGGCACGCTTGCGGGCGCGCGGCGACACGAAGATATCCCCGCCGTTGACCTGCGTCGTTGTGGAGGAGACAGCCTTGGCCTCGGCCACAGGGGCAGCCGCAGCTTCCGGCGTGGCTGCGGGGACCGCCTTGGGTGCGGCACCGGCACCGCCGTACTTGGACAGGTCGGGAAGGGGTTCGTCCGCTGTGCCGACGAGAGCGACGACGGTCAAGACGGGAACCGAGATATCGGGTTCAAGGAGAATCTTGCGGAGGACGCCCGAAGCGGGGGCCTCGCACTCGATTTCCGCTTTGTCGGTCTGGATTGCGAAGAGGGGGTCTCCTTGGCGGATGGTTTCGCCTTCGGCTTTGATCCACCGGACGATGGATGCCTCTTCGACAGATTGCCCCATTTGGGGAAGTTTCACTTCTTGCATGTTTCTCCCTAACTTGAAAAGCTCATCATTCCGAAACGCTTTGACCCTCGGAAGGGCGTGAGTCCTTGCCTTTCTCCCACATTGGAAGAGGCGTCAAATCCACCCTTCGGAAGAGAGGCGCTGCATTCCGGCTTGGATAAGGGCTGCTATTGGTGAGTCCTCGGCAAGGCCACAAACGTCCTGGAGAACCCCCTGGAGGCCACGCTCGCGGAACGTCCGTTGGACGGACTGCGCCGCGGCGTCGTCGGGGTGATCGTAGCGGATTGCGGCGGCGGCTGCAAACGCGACGTGTCTGGGCTCGACGCCCTGGGTCAGGCACATGGCCGCAGAACCGATGAGGCGGTCTCTCGGACCAAGCTTGCGGATGGGGTCTTTGGCGACGCGGCTGACCTGATCGCCGAGGGCGCGATTGCCGAAACGGCGGATGAGATCGGCAGCATGGGCGGCCAGCGCTTTGGGATCGAGACCATGCTTGGCGACGAGCGCCGAGCAGGTCTCGTGGAGAGTGGCGTCAACTTCCGCGCGGACGACTTCGTCGCGGATGGCGTCGGCAATGGTCTCGTGGCCCCGGTGGTATCCGAGGTAGGCGGTGACGGCGTGGCCGGCATTGTGGACAAAGAGCTTGCGCTCGACATAGGCCCCGAAGTTGGCGAGGGGCTTCATGTTCTTGAGGGCCGGGATCGGACCTTTGAACCCCGCGGCGTCGACGGGCAGTTCGGAATATTCTTCCACGCAGACAAGAAGGGGGTCTTCGGCCTTTATGGCGTCGGTCATGACGGGGACCATGCGCCCGATGCTGGCTTCGACGAAGCCCACTTTCGTGTCGAGAGCATCGTGGAAGGCAGGGGAGAGATGGCCCCGGACTTGTTCCCGCATGAAGGGACCGGCCTCAATCATGTTCTCGCAGAGGATGATGTTCAGTGGGGACGCGCCTGCATTGGCGAAGCGGCGCTCGACGCCGGCGGCGATAAGCGGGGCAATCTTGCCCATGACGGGCACGCCCACGGCAGTGGCCGCGAAATCGGCTTCGGCAAGGCGCGCCGCGACCTCATCGATGTCAGTGCCGTTGACCGCGGAGACGTTCTCTATGGTGTTGGTGTAGGTGCGGTCGTCGACGATGCGGAGCGGGTACGACTTGCGGGCATTGAGGGCCTGGACAAGCTCGGCGACAACGTCGACAAACGTCGTGGTGTAGCCGGATTCGAAGAAGAGTTGGCCAAGGAAGCCGCGTCCGATATTGCCGGCCCCGAATTGTACTGCTTTCAACATGGTGCTTATGAGTCTCCCTGTGGACGAATGATATCGATTAGGTTCAGGTGCACGTGGCCGTTGGTGGCGAGCAGGCCATGGCCGCCGTCGAAGAGGTATGCCGGTGTACCGTCGAGCCTGGTCACGGCGCCGCCAGCTTCTTCGACGATGACCTGCCCGGCGGCGTAGTCCCAAGGATTGAGGCCCACGTGGAAGTAGGCGTCCATGTCGCCGGTCGCGACGGAGCACAGGCCGATCACGGCGGCGCAGTGGCAGCGGATTTGACCTGCGGTACGGATGACGGTGTCGAAGGCCGCGAGGGTGCCGGGGCGGTCCCAGGGGCCACCAAAATCGATTTCGGCGCGGACGAGCCCGACCGTCGAGACGGCCGAGACGTGGATGGGCTCGCCGTTTCGCGTGGCGCCGGAGCCGCGTTGCGCGAGAAAGAGATCGCCGGTGATGGGTACGGCCACGCCGCCCAGGATCGGGACCCCGCCTTCGGCGAGGGCGAGCGAGATACCAAAGCTCGGGAAGAGGCCGCGGACGAAGTTCTGGGTGCCGTCGATGGGGTCGATGACCCAAGCGCGGACGCTGGGGTCCTCGGGAAGGCGGCTGAAGCCCGCTTCCTCGGCGGCGATGAAATCGTTGGGGTAGGCCTTCGTGATGCGCTTGACCAGTTCTTCCTGAACGGCCAGGTCGACTTCGGTGAGTAGGTCGTTGGCTTCGCGCTTTTCCGTGATCTTGACGGTGGAGCGCGACGCGTACTTGGTGCGTACGAAGACCGCGAGGTCATCAAGCGCCTCGCGGACAAAATCCAGTTCGTTCATTTAGCCTTTCAATCCCGTCATGGTAATGCCCTGGATAAAGGTGCGCTGCGTAAGGAAGAAGAGCGCGATGATGGGCGTGGTGATTACGGTGGACATGGCCATCAGCGGACCCCAAGCGCTCGTATGCTGGCTCTGGAATTGCTGAAGCGCGAGGGACAGGGTCCATTGCCGGTCGTCTTGCAGGAAGACGAGCGGGTTCAGGAAGTCTCCCCATTGGAACAGGAACATGAACAATGCCGTCGTGGCCAGCGCCGGTTTGGAGAGCGGCAGGATCACGTGGGCAAAAATGCCGAATTCGGAGCAACCGTCGATGACGGCGGCGGCGCTGAGGTCCTTTGGGATTCCCATGAAGAACTGGCGCAGCAGGAAGATATAGAAAGGCGTGCCGAGAAAAGCCGGGACGATGAGCGGTTTGAAGGTGCCGGTCCAGCCAAGTTCCTTGTACAGGACGAAGAGAGGGATGAGTTCGACTTCATAGGGGATCATCATGGTGGCGAGGACGAGGATGAAGAGGAGGTTGCGTCCGGGCCACTCGATCCGGGAGAAGCTGTACGCGATGAGAGAGCAGGAAATCAACGTACCGATCACGGTCGTGAAGCAAATAAAGAGGGTGTTGCGCAGGCTGCGCGGGAAATCGATGATTTCAAACGCGTTGACGTAGTTCTGCCAGTGCAACCCGATGCGCTGTTGGTTGGTGAAATCTTCTTCCCAAGCCTCGACTTCCTGGCCGTCCAGGAGCAGCTTGAACTTACCGGTTGCCTCGTCGCGGCCCAGATTGGTGGCGGTCTTCCCGTTGTAGGTCACCATGGTCCGGCCTTCGTCGTCCAACTTGTCGGTCGTGGGAATCCACTGGATGGCTTCGCCGGGCTTCGGCATGATGCGGGACTCGCTCTTGAGGGACGTCGAGAGCATCCAGACAAATGGGGCGAGAAAGAGGATGGATGCAGCGACCAAGAGGAGACGCGCAATAATCCCGTTGATTGGGTTAGTCGGCATGGTAATGAACCCAGCGTTTGGAAGAAGCGAGGACGGCAAGCGTCGCCCCCAGGATGACGACGAACATGATCCACGCCATCGCGGAAGCGTAGCCCAGTTGCAGGTAGTAGAAGGCCGTCCGGTAAAGGTAGAGGGCGTAGAAGAGGGTCGAGTCGGCGGGATCGCCGCGCCCGTTGGTCATCACGTAGACCTCGGTGAAGTACTGGAACCCGTTGATGAGCCCGATGACGAGGTTGAACAGGATAACCGGGCTAATCATGGGAAGCGTGACGTGGCGAAACTTCGATAAGGGACCGGCGCCGTCGAGGTCGGCGACTTCGTAGAGAGACTGGGGGACGTCCGCCAGGCCCGCCAGGAATATCACCATCGACCCGCCGATGCCCCAAAGGCTCATGAGGACGAGCGCGGGCTTTGCCCAGGCGCGGTCGGCGAGCCACCCCGGCGGATTGTCGATACCGATTTGTTGGAGCGCCCCGTTCAGGAGTCCGCTCTGTGCATTGAACACCCACATCCAAAGGACGGCCGAAACGACCAGCGGCACGATGGTGGGCAGGAAGAACACGGTCCGGTAGACGGCTTGTCCCCTCACCTTCAAGCTGAGGAGCATGGCCAAGAAGAGGGCGAGGGCCAGCCGCGCGGGCACGGACGTGACAGTGAAATAGAGCGTGTTCTTGACGGCAACCCAGAACCGGTCGTCGGCCATCAGCCGCGAGTAATTGCCCAGGCCCACCCATGCGAGCGGTTTGATGGCGTCGTAGTCGCTAAGGCTATAGAGGGCGGTCATGGCCAGGGGAT
>JBAZRU010000501.1:5217-5632 GCA_041662805.1 Candidatus Hydrogenedentales bacterium
GATAGGCGCTGATCAACGTGAAGCCAAGGATATACGGGGACGCGAACAGGAGTCCGTTACGAAGGTCGCGCCGCTCAGTTTTGGTCATGGTTAAACACTCCCATCTGACGGTACGTGTCGCGGAGGATCTCGTTGGTGCGCGTTTCGGTGTCTTTGGCGGATTGCTCCGGGGTCTTCTCGTACATGGTGACGAACTCGCGGCCTCGTTCGATTTCATCGAGGTAGAATTGCGACTGCGGCAGATTGGGTTGTGAGACGATTTCGGGCTTGGTCAGAAGCTCGTTCACGAACACGCTGAACTTCGGATCGCCCACGAACCGCTCCTGAAGGGCCTCTTCGCGAATGCAGGGGATGTTGTGAATCGCGAAATTGTAGTCGCTGATGGGCGACGTGCCTCCGTCGGGCCGCGGCGAGT
>JBAZRU010000502.1:0-5628 GCA_041662805.1 Candidatus Hydrogenedentales bacterium
ATCCCAAAACACCCTACTTCACACACCGTTCCGCATAAAGTTTATAGACAAAGCGCAAAATTATTATCATTATTAGCACCATGTCGTGATTAAGTTCACGATTGGCTTGATTTGCGCGTTCTTCTTGTGATAAACTTGCTGTGAATTTATTCACAGTGTGACGCTGTTCACAGAATCGCACTAAGGGGGTCTCGTGTTGCCCACTACCTCGGATAAGACCATCGGGCGACTTAGCCTGTATCGCCGCCTCTTGCAGGGCTTTCAGGCGGATGGCGTCCGGTACATCTACTCGCATCAGCTTGCGGGATTGGCTGGCGTCACGCCCGCACAAGTGCGACGGGACATCATGGCCTTGGGGTACGCAGGGAGTCCAGCCCGCGGCTACCACGTGGAAGAGCTGCTCGAAAGCATCGGACATTTTCTGGACGATTCCGGCGCACAGCCTGTGGGCTTGGTCGGCTTAGGCAATTTGGGCCGAGCCTTGCTGGCCTACATGTCGGGCCGCGGGTCGCGGTATTCCGTCGTGGCGGCCTTCGATTCGGACCCGATGAAGACGGGGCGCGTCATCCATGGCTGCCGCTGCCATGCAGTGGACGCGATGAAGCAGGTGCTGGAAGACGAGGGGATTCGGATGGCGATCCTGGCGGTACCGACGGAGGTGGCACAGGATTCCGCCGCACGGCTTTGCGAAATGGGCGTAACCGGGATTCTCAACTTTGCTCCCGTGAGGTTGTGGGTGCCCGAGCACGTATATGTGGAAGATATCGATTTGACCACCGCGTTGGAGCGCGTGGCGTATCACGCGCGACGGCGGGCGACTATGAAAGAGAGTGTGAAATGACCGCTACTGCCTTGGAAAGACCTCGAGACGCGATCGACGATATTCTGGACGCATACCCGAACGCGGGGCGCGAGGCGCTCATCCCAATCCTACAGGACGTGCAGGATCGGGATGGTTTCCTCTCGCGGCAATCGATCGCCCGCATTGGCGAACACCTGGGTCTAGCGTCCAGCAAGATCTACGGCGTCGCGACCTTTTACAACCAGTTTCGTTTCCAGCCGCTCGGCAAGCAGCACATCCAAGTCTGCCGCGGAACGGCCTGTCACGTGAAGGGCTCGTTGAACATCCTCGACGCGGTACGCCACGAATTGAAGATTGAGCCTGGCCAGACGTCGAAAGACGGCCAGTTCAGTCTGGAAGTCGTTGCGTGCATCGGTGCATGCGGGCTGGCGCCGGTTATTTGCGTCAACGGCGAATTCCACGCCGCCTTGACCACGGCGATGGTGCGTCAAATTCTCGACGAAATGCGGGAAGGGGCGCAGCACTAATGTTTGACGAACTCCGAGACCAAATTTGCGAACACTGCTGGCACGGCGTGGAACGTCCTTGCCCCGATCTCGTGACGTGCCTTACGCAAGGCCCCGTATGCCACGAAGACAAAGCCGTCGCGAAAGCGCGCAAAGAACTCACCAAGAGCCTCCGGCGCGAGCGTCTGACTAAGACCACCATTTTTGTGGGCGCAGGCACGTGCGGCCTTGGCGCGGGCGCGGGCAAAACCCTCACCGCCGTCCGCACCTACTTGGCGCGCCACAACACCCAGGCCGACATCGTGGAAGTTGGCTGCATCGGCCTGTGCTCCGCGGAGCCCCTGGTCGATGTCCAGCTTCCCGGCATGACGCGCATCTCGTTCCAGGGTGTTACCGCCGACAAAGTGGATGACCTACTGGACGCGGTATTGAAAGGCGATTTGCCCGAGTCGAGCATGATCCTCGGCCAATTCCGCGCCAACGAATTGACGATGTGGGACAATGCCGTCTTCCTCGATCAACACCCCTTCTTCGCGCCGCAAACGCGGTGGGTGCTCGCCAATTGCGGCATCATCGATCCCTCGTCCATCGACGAGTACATCGCTCGCGGCGGCTATGAAGCCCTCGCGAACACCCTGCGCACGAAGACCCGCCAGGACGTGTGCGATGCCGTCGAGAAAAGCGGACTCCGGGGCCGTGGGGGCGGCGGATTCCCTACCGGTAGGAAGTGGAAATTCGCCCTGGCCGCCGAGAGCGAACAGAAGTACCTGATCTGCAACGCCGACGAAGGCGATCCGGGCGCATTCATGGACCGCGCCGTCATCGAAGGCGACCCGCACCGCATGCTCGAAGGCATGGCCATTGCCGCCTATGCCATCGGCGCGACGAAAGCCTACGTGTACATCCGCGCGGAGTACCCGCTGGCCATCGCCCGGCTTAAGCACGCCATTGCGCAGGCCGAAGCCTACGGACTCCTGGGCGACAACATTCTCGACAGCGGCTTCAATCTGCACATCATCATCAAGAAGGGCGCTGGTGCCTTCGTGTGCGGCGAAGAAACGGCGTTGATCAACAGCGTGGAAGGCAAGCGCGGCATGCCGCGTCCACGTCCGCCATTTCCGGCCGTGCGCGGTTTGTTCGACAAACCGACCGTTATCAACAACGTCGAGACAATGGCCAACATCCCCGGCATCCTCGCGAAGGGCGCGGAAGCATTCGCGGCGGTCGGAACGGAAGGCAGCAAAGGGACCAAAGTCTTTGCGCTGTCGGGCAAGGTCACGCGCACGGGGCTGGTCGAAGTAGCCATGGGCACGTCGATCCGAACCGTTGTGTTTGACTGCGGCGGCGGCATTCCCAAAGGCAAGAAGTACAAGGCCGTTCAGATCGGCGGGCCGTCCGGCGGATGCATTCCCACCCAGCATCTCGACATCAAGGTCGATTACGAGTCCTTGAAGACCGTCGGGGCCATGATGGGTTCCGGCGGACTCGTCGTGATGGACGAAGACACCTGCATGGTGGACGTGGCCAAGTTCTTCATGGAATTCATCCAGCGCGAAAGCTGCGGCAAGTGCATCCCGTGCAGGGAAGGCACGCTGCGCATGCTGGAAGTGCTTCAGCACATCACGCGCGGGCGCAAAGGCGAAAAGGGCAACGAAGCCCTGGAACGCTTCCAGGGCGTGATGTACCTCAACCGCTTGGCGCAAGTCATTCGTGACACGAGCCTGTGCGGGCTGGGCCAAACGGCCCCGAACCCCGTGTTGAGCACCCTGCGCTGGTTCCGCGACGAGTACGAGGCGCACATCTTCGAGCGCCGTTGCCCGGCGGGGGCCTGCACGGAACTGCGTACCTTCGTTATCGATGCGGACGCGTGCACCGGGTGCGGCAACTGCAAACCCAAGTGCCCGACCGAGGCGATTGTCGGCTTGCCGCAACGCATGCACTACATCATCGCGGAGAAGTGCATCGGTTGTTCCGGATGCTTCGACGCGTGTAACCACGGTGCGGTGCATCTTGCGGGAATGGCGCTGGCGACCGCGGCTCCTGTCGTGCAAGAAGCGAGTGATGCCGTCGTGGGCGTGTTCGCCCAGGGCGCGTTCAAGGATTGGCACGGCGGCCGCGGGTTGCTCCGAGAGTAGTCCCGCACGGATTTCGGTTCGGATGGGTCAACGGAAAGAGAAATTCGACGGTGCGTCGAGCGCCGAGAGAGGTTGCATAGTATGTTGACGATCGATGTAAACGGGCGGCAGGTTGAAGCCAAAGAAGGCGAGATGCTGCTCAAGTCCCTGCAACGCGCGGGCATCCAGGTGCCTACGCTTTGCCACATGGAAGGATTGTTTCCCACGGGCGCATGCCGCATGTGCGTCGTGGAAGTGAGCGGCATGCCGAATCTGGCGCCGAGCTGCGCCCTGCCGGTTCAGAAAGGCATGGTCGTGCGCACGCACTCGCCGCGCGCCCTTCGCGCCCGAAAGACCATTATCGAGTTGCTGCTCGCGAATCACCCCGACGACTGCCTCTACTGCGTGCGCAGCAACACGTGCGAACTGCAGCGGCTGGCCTCCGAACTCGGCGTACGTCAACGCCGCTTCGCCGGCGCGCGCCGCGTGCACAACGAAGACGTCTCCAGCCCGTCGATAGTCCGCGACCCCGACAAGTGCATTCTCTGCGGAAAATGCGTTCGCGTTTGCGAAGAGATTCAAGGCGTTGGCGCAATCGACTTCGCGGGCCGCGGCAGCCAGGCGTGCATCAGCACGGCCTTCGGCGAAAGCCTGAACATCGCAAGCTGCGTGTTCTGCGGCCAATGCATCGTGAACTGCCCCACCGGAGCCTTGCGCGAGCAGAGCCACATCAAGGAAGTGACCGCCGCCTTGAACAATCCCGAGTTGACGGTAGTTGTCCAGCACGCGCCGAGCGTATCGGTGGCATTGGGCGAAGAATTCGGGTTGAAGCCGGGCACCGACGTGAATGGCGTCATGACCGCCGCGTTCCGCCAGATGGGTTTTGCGCGCGTGTTCGACACTTCCTTCTCCGCCGACCTCACCGTGATGGAAGAAGGTTCGGAGCTGGTTCATCGCATCCAGAACGGCGGCGTGCTTCCGCTGATGACGAGTTGCTCGCCGGGCTGGGTGAAGTTCGTGGAACAGTTCTATCCCGAATTCATGAAGAACCTCTCCACGTGCAAGAGTCCCCAGCAGATGCTGGGCGCGGTCATCAAGAGCTACTACGCGGAGAAGGAAAAGCTCGATCCCGAGAACATCTTCAGTGTCGCGATCATGCCGTGTACCGCGAAGAAGTTCGAGTCCGGGCGCAATGAGATGATGAACGAAGGCGTGCCGGATATCGACGCTGTGCTGACCACCCGCGAGTTGGCGCGCGTCATTCGCATGCGGCACATCGATTTCCATTCCCTGAAACCCGAAGCGCCGGATCTCCCCTTCGGTGAGCGCAGCACGGCAGGCAAATTGTTCGGCGCGACGGGCGGCGTCATGGAAGCCGCGCTGCGGAGCGCCTACTTCCTGATCACCGGCAAGGAACTCGAGAATCTCAAGATCGAGGCCGTACGCGGATTGAAGGGCGTAAAAGAGGCCCGCATAAACATCGGCGATCTCGAACTCGGCATCGCGGTGGTAAGCGGACTTGCCAACGCAAGGGCGCTGCTCGAAGAATTGCGCGCCGGCCGCAACGACCTGCACTTCATCGAAGTGATGACCTGCCCCGGCGGTTGCGTCAACGGAGGCGGCCAGCCCTTCACGACGGACAAGGAAGCGGTCAAGGCGCGCATGCAAGCGCTGTACACGCTCGACCGCGACGAACCCGTTCGCACGGCGCACAGCAATACCGCCGTTCAGCGGCTCTACGAAGAATTCCTCGGAGCGCCCCTGAGCGAAAAGTCGCATCATCTGTTGCATACGCATTACTGTGAACGCGAAGTGACGACCTAGCGCTTCGAACGATACCGAGGGCCCAGCCATGAACAACGCGGCGAGGATTCCGTTGGTGACCACCATCCGGGAGCATTGCCGCGTTTGTTTTACGTGTGTCCGGGAATGCCCTGCAAAGGCCATTCGCATCGTCGAAGGGCAGGCCATGGTGCTGTCGGATCGCTGCATCGGGTGCGGCAACTGTGTGCGCGTGTGCAGCCAAAAGGCCAAGCAAGTCTACAGCGCTATCGAGAAGGTGAAGGCCTTGCTCGAAGGCGGGTCGCGCGTCGCCGCGCTCGTCGCCCCGAGCTTTCCCGCCGAGTTCATCGAATGCGAACACGACCACGTCGTCGGCATGCTGCGCGCCCTTGGCTTCTCCATCGTCTGTGAAGTGGCCTTTGGG
>JBAZRU010000503.1:0-5625 GCA_041662805.1 Candidatus Hydrogenedentales bacterium
AGGCGAATTACTGAAAATATAGCAACGGTCCCCGAGGTACACGGCCTCGTTCACGTCGTGCGTTACAAAGAGCACGGTCGCCTCTACTTCCCGCCACAGCGCAATGAGCAAGTCCTGCATGTTGTGACGGGTCGATGGGTCAAGCGCGCCAAACGGCTCATCCATGAGAATCACTTTCGGCTTGAGGATGAGCGTCCGCGCAATGGCCACCCGTTGGCGCATGCCTCCGGAAAGCTGGTGAGGATACTTGTGCCCGTCTTTCGACGGATTCAAATTGACCTTCGCAATCCATTCGCTTGCCAGTTCATAGCGCTCGCGACGCGGCACCCCGCGGCACTCCAACCCAAAGGCCACATTGTCCAGCACCGACCGATTGTCGAAACTGGTGTAATCCTGAAACACCATGCCGCGATCGGGACCTGGCCCAGGCACCGGCTGCCCCGCCAGTAGGACTTCGCCGGATGTCGCCGGATGATGCGGAGCTAGGCCCGCAATGAGGCGCAATGCCGTACTCTTGCCGCACCCGCTCGGGCCGAGCAATGTGACGAACTCGCCCATGCCTTCGAGGTCTTCGATGCGAAACGTCACGTCGCGAATGGCCGTGAATTCCCGCTTCGTACCCGGGGCAAAGGTCTTCGTGACTCCTTTGAACTCAATGATGGCAGGCGCGTTTGCCTTCTCGCGGCCTCTCGGCGCGTCGGTGATCGTGCAGGGCGCAACTCCGGTCGCGGTCTCGCTCATCATTGCGCTCCCACGCGGCGGTACGGGAAAAGCCAACGCTGAAGCGTCAGGAAACCCCGATCGATTCCAAAAGCCAATAGAGAGATTAGCACCAGAGCAAGATAAATATGCTCATGTGGCCCTTGGCGCTGACTCATAATGATGATCGCGCCAAGTCCAAACTCCGCATTAATCACCTCCGCCAACATGATGTAGCCAAAGGCAAGTCCAAACAGAAGCCGAAGGCTGTTCACAATATCGGGCAATGCCAAGGGCATCAGTACCTTTTGGATCGCCTGAAAGGCCAACAACGGGAACCACAGCACAAACCCTAAGACAAAACCCAGACAGGTGGTTTCCACCAAGTGCACCCGCCACGCTGCGATTAATTCGGTATCGTTCGGCCCCGGCGTCTGCGCCAGAAACACAAACAGTCCGGCAAACACGATTGCGTATGCAAGACCTGCCAAGGCCGCGTTCACGGCCGCCTTCTTAGGCACGTAGGACGCCCCAAGCGTATAGGCCGCATCAAGGTAACTGTCCGGAACGTCTTCTATCGACCTGACTGTGTCGAAAAACACGAACGCCACCGACGCCAGAAAGATGAACATCACCTTCTGCAATTCGCCAAGGCCAAACCACATTAACGTCAGCGGGATGAGCGCGGCGATAGGAATGTTACGCCCAAAAATCGAGAGTGGCCGAAGGAATGCATTCACGCGCAGGAATGCCCCCGCGCAGATACCCAATGGCACGCTGATGGCCGCCGCCAACACAAACCCGCCGAATACGCGTCCCAGGCTCCATAGAGCGCTGAGCGACAGCGCACGCTCGAACCAGAGACGCGGAAACGACTGAACCGTGTCAATCAAACTTGGAAGTGTGATCGGGTTGACGATACGCTCTTCGACCGGGCCCGCGGTGACGACATACCAGAGCAAGAGCGCCGCAAAGATGCAGAGCGCCGACATGGCGCCGCTTTCGAGAGCCGAAGGCCGGTCACGAATCGTCGCCCATCGCTGAAGCCAGGAACTGATGCGGCGCTTCTTGCTCATTCGTTGCGTCGTCTATCCTCTCTAGCTTGGTCTCATCCAATCCTACGCATCGTACCGCTTGCTTCCAGCCGCCTCTTTGTCTCCTGGCTTATCACGCAAGTCACTCGAATCGGCCGGCCCTTACCCCGCCGACTCCAGCGGAAACACCTTGATTTCGACTCGCCGGTTGCTGGTCTGATCGAGCGGATTCGCGGGATCGGCCGGGACATCCCAGCCCATGCCTGCCGTGCCGAACTGCTTCGGATCCAGCGACGGGAACTTTCGAACGAGCGCTTCCTTCACGGCATTCGCGCGCTGGTCGGACAATTCCTTCACCAAATTCGCGGGAACGCTACCCTTCATGCTGCTGTCCGCGTGACCTTCAATCACGATTCTCGCGGCCCCGTACTGGCCCGACAGCTTCCCGATTTCCTCCAAAATGAATTCTACGTTCGGATCGTAAAGCTTCTCAATCTCTTTGCCGTCTTCGTGCACCGTGACCTTCTCGTAAAGGTCACTGCTGTTCGGGAAGAAGTGAATCGTCACAACCTTCGTCAGAATTTCGCCGCTCTCCGCCTTGATGCTCTGCACCGTCTTCGGCGTGAACTGAACGAGATACTCGTTCTTGCTGTTGGCATACTTCTCGTCGGCCCCAAGTTTCTGAATGATGGAGAAATCCATCACCTTGTCGAACGGCGCAACCGAACTCACTTTCCCAATGTGGCGATACAAGTACACCGCCGTATTCCAGGTCCGCTCGAAGTTCGCCGGATTGTTCGCGTTCATGAAGAACTCGCGATTCTCCGCAAAGTTCGTGGAATGCGCGTCGCCTAACATCCCCAGGCACTCGTCGCCGGGAATGTTGTAAAGCTTGGACATCAGCGCCGCCGCTTGCTGCTTGCCGGCATCCGTCTTCAACATATCCATGCCGTCGAAGATACCCCTGACTAGCCCCTCGCAGATATCCGGATTGTCCTTGGCGAAGTCGGCGCGCGCGAACCACACATCGGCGATCAGCTTATTCGCGGTGGCCGTCGTCACCAGCAGATGATTGCCCTGTATCTTTGTCAGATTGTAGATGTCCGGCGCCCAGCTCACGCACGCCGCGATATTCTTGTCCGTGTTGAACGCCGCCGCCGCCTGGAACGCGTCCTGCGTATAAACGAATTCAACTTCCGCGGGTTGAACCCCGCCGTTGATAAGCGCATTCAGCACGAAGAACTGGCTGGGCGAATTCTGCGCCAACGCCACTTTCTTCCCGCGAAGGTCCGCGATGCTCGGGTGATTCGGGTCCTTGGCCGCGCTTCTCCGGATAACAATACCGTCGCCGCCGTTCGACCAATCTACCTGTTGATAGACGCGCGGCCAGACGCGGCTGTCCTTTTGGAGCTCCTCCATGAACAGTGGCATCATGTCCAAAGTGGCCCAACCGATGTGCACCTTGCCCGACGCATACGCGTCGCGCATGGCAACCGGATCGTCGATCAGCACCAATTCGACTTTGAATGACTGGCCATCCGGAGTCGTCCAAACCTTGCCGGGGTCTCTCCCCTCATTGAACAGGATAATGGGCGCCCAACCGGCCCACACGTTCAACGCGAACTTCACCGTACGGTCCGCCAGCGGCTCATACGTGCTAACGCCGCTCACCGGCGGCAGCTTCTCGCTGGGAACGAACTGATATTCCTTGACCGTGGTGATGACGTTGGCGTCGGGCGCCTCCGCGCCGGAATCGGCCGACGGGGCCGGTTCGCTCGTCGGAGCCGCGGCCTGCTTCATGTCATCGGCCGTAATGGGCGCAGTTTGCTTCATGTCTTGCGGGGTTGCCCCCTTCGGAAAAAGGTAACCGCGCAGGCCATACGCCGCCAGCCCAGCCACGACCAGCACCAATGCTACATAGAACCCCGCCTTTGGGCGGCCTCCCGCTTGCTCGCTCATGGTGATGCTCCTCCTGAATTATCCAGCTAAGATTAAACGACGTTACGAACCTACCTGCTTTTCGACTTCTCTCAATGCAGACTCCTTCTGCTCAGCCGTAGGCTCGGTCTGTACGCCTCCAAGAGCCTTCTCCTGCGCCTTCACGCCTGCCGTCTCCGGCGTCTTCAGGCCCATATCAACCTCAAAACTCCGCAGCAGGTCTTCGGCCATCGACTCTTCCATCCGTTTTTCCGCTTCGATTTCTTCCACGCCCTGTCCTGAAAGATCGCTGGCTACCCGCACCTTCGCGCGATTCACATCGATCTTGCGTTGGATGACGTTCTCCAATTGCCCAAAATCGGTCGTGATGTCGAAATCCAAACTCTGCGCAAGCTTGCTGACCTCCGCTTCCGCGGAACTCATCTTCAGCTCCGCGTCATACTTGTGAATCTTCATCTGAAGCTCGTTCAGCTTCTTCGTCGCGTGCTGAATCTTCGTCAGATAATTCTGATAGCTCGTGTCATGCAGTTGAAGTTGCGCATTGTCTTCCGCGAGCGCTTCTTGCGCCCGCTTCAATTCGATTGCGAATCTTCCTGCTGTGGCCCGGTCGTTCGCCGTGAGATAACTCTTCACGCGCGCCGTCAGATCCGTTACCCGTTTCTCATCGTTGCGCACCTGGCGCGTCACCCGCTCGACCAGCGCACGATATTGCTCAAGACCCTCGCGCCCCTCCTTCAACTGCTCGACCGCCGTGTCGTATTCCAGTTGCATCTGCGCGACCGGATCCGCCTCCCAAAATAGATTCGCCAGCTTGTTGATCTGCGCCAGCACCGCCCGCCAGATTTTGTGTACCATGGCAACCCTCTTTCTTCCGCTTCACGCAGAAACCGGATTCCAACAGCAGAGACGCTTGCCGTCCCCGAGTCATGCAACTCCGTCCTTCACAGATAGTAGACGACAGCGCGCAAAGAATGCACGCGACTTCACTCCGCCTCGCGGCGCGCGCGAGACCCAACCACGCGGCCCACTTCGTCCATTCTAGCGAACGGCGATCCACGTTTCGAGGAACGCCGAAGCCCCATTCAACGGAAGGATCTGTCCAAACACACCAACGAACTCCCGTCCCTCGTCACGTTTCCGTCTATCCTAAGATTGACGAATGCCAAGAAAGGTTTACCCGACACTGGCTCATCAGGTGAATCCTATCTAAATCCTCTCTACTCAAGAGTACTCGTCCGTGTGAGTCCGTGTTTGTCCGTGCTGTTCCGGGTTCCCGCATGTGGGGCAGCCGCCCTCGGCTGCCGCCCGCACCCGACCGTGAAAGTCCAATTGATGCCCTTTCCCACCGCGTGCTATCGTCCGTTCGCTACCAACTTGAAGTACCGCAGGAGAACGTCGATGCGCTGTCTTCCAAACTACGCCCTTCTCCCCGTGTTGCTCGCTCTGGCAAACACACCCTTGTTCGCAGACGATATCGACCACTGGGGGCAACGTCCCGCTTCTCCCGCCGTCGTGAATTCGGTGACGGTCTCGCCGCTCCAGGAAGTCATCTCCCTTCGCGGCGAGTGGGATTTCGTGACTGACCCCATGTTGATGGGACGCCATCGCATGGGCAAAGGGCCTGCCTGGAACGAGCCGGACTGGACCGGCGTTCGCACAATCGAAGTCCCCGGCTGCTGGGAAGCACAAGGCGTCGGCGAACCCGGCATGAGCCTCCCGTGGGACATGAAGTTCGATTGCATTCCGCGGCCGCTCAATCACATCTACATGGGAACGGCGCGCTATCGCCGGTCCGTCGAGATCCCCTCGGACTGGGACGGAAGACGCATATGGCTCAAGGTCGGTGGCGTGCGCACGGAAGCGTATTTCTGGGTGAACCAACAACGCGTCGCTCATGTCAACACCTACTGCGGTTCGTACAAATTCGACATCACCGACTTCGTGAAGCCAGGCG
>JBAZRU010000504.1:0-5605 GCA_041662805.1 Candidatus Hydrogenedentales bacterium
ACGCATTCGAATTTATGGAGGAGCCCGGCGAGTGGTATTTCGACCGGCCCGCGAAGACGCTCTATTACGTGCCACGCGACGGGGAAGACATGACGAGGGCCGAGGCCGTTGTGCCGGTGCTGGAGACATTGGTAACACTTGAGGGCACACCGGGAGCGCCCGTGGAAAACATGCGATTCGAGGGCATCACATTTGCGGAGGCGACGTGGCTAACGCCGAATCGGATCGGCCATGCGGATGTGCAGGCGAATTTTACAAGTGCGCCCACGGCGATCTTCGAGCGAGACGGATGGGTGGTGAATCTTCACAACGAATACACGAAGAGTCCGGCGAATGTGCGGCTGGTTGCGGCGCACAACGTTCGGTTCGAGCGGTGCATGTTCACGCGGCTGGGAGGCGCGGGACTCGATATCGAGTTGGGTTCGCAGGGCAACAGCGTTGTTGGCTGCGTGTTTCAAGACATCTCCGGAAGCGGCGTGCAAATTGGCGACGTCCAGAAGCAGGATCACCATCCAGATGACCCGCGGATGACCGTGAAGGGGAATCGCGTCGAGAATTGTCTCTTTCGAAACATCGGCGCGGAGTATGAAGATAGCATCGGCGTGTTCGCGGGGTACACGCAAGAGACCGTCGTTGCACACAACGAATTCGCCGATCTGCCGTACAGCGCGATTTCGATTGGGTGGGGCTGGGGCGAGCAAGACAGCGGCGGCGGGAGTTACGCAATTCCGTTTGTGTACGAAGCGCCGACGCCCGCGAAGGACAATCGAATCGAGTTCAACCACATCCACAATGTCATGCTTAGTCGCGACGATGGCGGCGCCGTGTATACGTTGGGCAATCAACCGGGCAGCATCATTCGCGGGAATCATATCCACGACTGTGTAAACAACCCCGGTGGCATCTACCTCGACGAAGGCAGCGGGTTTATCGAGATCACAGGCAATCTCGTGTATGGCGTGAAGACGCCCATGAACTACAACAACCGCAACCAGGATCGCATCAAGACGTGCAACGAACACGACAACCTGTTCGATGCGGACCCGAATGCCGAGGCGTCGCAAGCGATAGTGAAGGCTGCGGGGATTGAAGAGGCGTATCGGGATTTGCCGCGGTGAGTCAGGAAGACAGCAGGAATAGAAGAAACACCCATGAAAGAAGATCGTTGAGGAGGACCAAGAAATGGAGACATCCGTTCCGCCCTGCGCACGACCGCACTACTCAAGATGCATCGTGCTTGCAGTCACACTGACTCTACTTGTCAGTTGCCAAACGTCCCCCCTCGGAATGGTTTCAAGAATGGACAATCTGGCACTCGGGCGCGCATTGGAAAAAGATGCGGAAGTCATCACCTTTCGCACAAGAGATGGATGGTCTGCACTTCATGAAGCTTGTACATCGAACAACCTTGTCGCGATGCAACTCCTATTAGAGCATGGAGCGGATGTCAACGCACGAGATTATGCCGGACGGTCTCCCTTGCAGTTCGCCGCACTGACTGATAGTGCTGAGTCCGTCGAATTGCTCATCCGAAGCAACGCTGACGTCAACAGCAAAGACGCTTTAGGGTTTACTGCGTTGCATTATTCAGTTCTATGCGGCGACAAGTCCAATGCAGCACGTGCTCTTCTGGCGCACGGTGCGCGTTGGGATGCGGCGCTTCCTAAGGATGGCGAGTTACCACTTCACATAGCGGCAAGATGCGGATACGCCGGTTCCGTTAGAGAGTTACTCTCGTCCGGCGCTAATGTTGATGCACGGAACAATGACGGGGAGACACCACTATACCTTTCGGTCTTCTCCAGACAGGAGGTGGTGGTTCGAATGTTGCTCGAATCTGGAGCAAACCCCGATATCGAGAATGTACATGGCGAGAGCGCTCTTGAGCTCGCGGCGTCTGAGCGCAACGTGGATCTTCTTCGTATCCTCAAGTCTGGCGAGACAGCAGGAAATGGGGATGTCCATGCCAATTAACAGGCCGGGAATTCAGCGGGGATTAGGGGCCGACCCGTCTCCGCCTCGCTACGCTTGGGTCAGTCGCTGATTTCCTCGTAGATCGCTTCTTCGTGCCAGACGCGCCACATGAGTTCGTAGCGGCTGAGGGGGAGGCCGGTGAAGGCGCAGTTGCTTGTGGAGAAGATGTAGCCGCCGCCGGGCATGCCGTGACGGATGCAATAGCGCGCCGATTCGATAACCTCCTCGTCCGTGCCCGAGGTTAGTAGTCCGCAATTCACATTGCCAATCAGGCATACCTTGTCACCAAAGGTGCGCTTCACGTCCGCGATGTCGACGCCGCCTTGCGGGTCGAGCGAATGAATCGCATGCGGATTCGCATCGACGAGTTGATCGATGATGGGCATGATGTTTCCGTCGGTGTGCTTGATCGTGTAGAAGCCGAGTTCGCGCTCGCCCGCGATGACTTGCTTCAGGTAGGGCGTGATCAACTCCGCAAACATATCCGGGCTCAAGAACGGCCCGTGGTTGAAACAGTAGTCATCGCACAGGGCGAAGCCGTCGAGGCCGCCGTGCTTGGCGAGGCGCCCGGCCCACGCGAGCTGTTTGTCGACTTTGCGTTGCGCCTCCTCTTTCGCTTCGTCGAGATGCTCGTAGAACCACACCGTCTGATCCATCATGTCGTCGCCGTTGGGGATCGAAAACGTCGCGTCGCCATGGAGCATGAGAAAGTACTCGTCGCCCGATTTCTCGCGCACGAGATCGATCATGCGCAGGGCCTCATCCTCGTTCCACGGATTCGGGTGCAGGAAGATGGCGCTGTGCTCGTAGCGCCGCGCGGTCTCGATGAAGATATCGGCAATCTCGCTGCGGTGCAGAGCCCGCTCCGCATCCGTCATCTGATCCCACTGCGCGTAATTGCGGTGGCTCGGATGGACTTTGCCGAAGGCCTCCATCGTGAGGAAGAACACCAACTCGAAATGGGGAACGCGGCCTATGAAGGGACGCCGTTCAAGTGCGGCGACAAATTGTTCGCGAGGTGTCATGGAGTTACTCTTGCGGGTTTCTTTTCTACAGAAGATTCTCTAGCAGATCGGAAAGTTGGGGCAGTTCCACACGAACAGTCTGCCAGACCAAGTTGAGATCGATGTCAAAATACGCGTGAACAAGACGGTTTCTCATTCCGATGATGTCTGACCAAGGAATCTCCGGGTGTTTGGATCTGAAATCGTCGGACAGTCGGGCGGCCGCCTCGCCAACGATTTCCACACATCTGACGAGAGAAAGCTGCAATTGACGATTGGAGTCGAGGTCCGTCCGATCAAGCCCTTCCACAAAGCTGACCGCTTCGCGAGCAGCCTCGATCATATGGCGAAGCCGTGTTCGATCTGAGTCAAGAAGCATATTGAACTACGGCCTCGCGGACGACTTCGTCGCGGAAATACCGGCTGAGGTCATTCGGGGTGCGCAGATCGGCTTTGCGACCTAACAACCCCGACAATTCCCGCTCCATGCCACTGAGTGCGATCAGGCCAGGGATATGCTGCTCGTCAAACTCGACAAGGACATCCACGTCACTGTCGTCGCGAAAGTCGGGGCGGAGCACCGACCCGAAGAAGGCGAGCTTGGTAATGTGGTGGTTGCCACAAAACGCCGCCAGCGCGGCATGGTCTATCTGTATCGGTATTTGCATGGGCTAACCTTCCGGAGTGCCTAAGCTGAGTATAACAGAAGACCTCGAACCTGCTCCTACGTCGCCTGCCCCGCGGCGTGTTGTGCGGCGAGTTCGGCGATGACGTCGGGGTCGAGTTTCGGGAAGAGGACTTGCGGCGCTTGGAGCGGGGCGCCCGCGGGCATGCCGAGCTTGGCCGCGTTCCAAGCGTCTTCGCCGCCGTCGGGTCCGTTGGCGGGGAGCGTGACGCCAAGGGTTTCCGCGAGCTTGGCCGCGCCATCGGACGTGAAGGGGGCCATGACGGTGCACAGGGCGCGGACGACTTGGCAGCAGACGTGGAGCGTGGTGGCCGTGCGGACCATGTCGGTCTTGCGCGTGACCCACGGGGCCTTGCCGTCGAAGTAGACGTTGGCTTTGCGGCCGATGTCGATGAAGCGGTCGACGGCCTGCCGGAAGCGGAAATTCTCGATGGCCTCGGCGACGCCGTCGATTTGCGCGGGCAGCGAATCGAGCAAGGCGCGGTCTTCGTCATCGAAGGGACCCGCCTCGGGCACTTTATGGTCGAAGTTCTTGACGGTCATCGTGAGCGAACGGTGCACGAAATTGCCGACGATGTCGCACAACTCGCCGTTGTACTTGTTCTGGAATTCGTCCCAATCGAAGGCCGCGTCCTTGGCTTCCGGCATGATCGCGGCGATGTAGTAGCGGATGGCGTCGCGGGTAAATTTCGAGACGAACCATTGCACGCTGATCATGTTGCCCTTGGACTTCGAACCCTTTTCGGCCTTGCCGGTTTGCCGGTTCATGACGTTTAGGTATTCGTTGCCGACGACGTTGTCCGGCAGGATGTAGTCGCCCTGGCCCATGAGCATGGCCGGGAAGATCACGGCGTGGAACGGCACGTTGTCTTTGCCGATGAAATGCACGAGGCGGGTGGAGGCGTCTTTCCACCACGTTTCCCACACATTTGGACCGCGCCCGGTGTCGATGCCCCACTGCCGCGTGTTGGTCACGTAGCCTATGGGCGCGTCGAACCACACGTAGATGCGCTTGCCCTGTGCCTGCGGATCGTCGAGCGGAATCGGCACGCCCCAATCGAGGTCGCGCGTGATGCACCGCGCGCGCAGGTCGTTGACCCAGCCGTAGGCGATGCCCTTGACGTTGGTCCGCCATTCGGGATGGCTGTCGAGCCACGTCTTGAGGCGGCCGGTGAAATCCTGAAGCTTTAAGAACCAGTGCGCGGAATCTTCGAGCGTGGGCGTCGACGTGTCGCCGGGGATGTTGACGCGGGGGGTAACGAGGTCCTGGGCGGCATACTGCGCGCCGCAGTTCTCGCACTCGTCGCCGGACGCGTCGAGATAGCCGCACTTCGGGCATGTGCCTTTGACATAGCGGTCGGGAAGGAACTTGTTAGACTGCTCGGAGTACCACAGCTTCATGGATTGCTGATCGATCCAACCGGCGTCATAGAGTTTGGTGAAGAACGCCTGGGTCGTGTCGATGTGCAAGGGCCAAGAGGTGCGTCCGTAGATATCGAAGGAGATCCCGAGTTGGGCAAAGGCCTCTGCGTTGGCGGTGTGATATCGGTCGATGACGTCCTGGGGCGTGATGCCCTCTTTCATCGCCGTGAGGATGATCGCGACACCGTATTCGTCCGACCCGCAGACGTAGAGAATCGGATCGCCCTTAAGGCGCTTGAACCGGACGTAGATGTCCGCAGGGAGGTACGCCCCGGCGATATGGCCCAAGTGGATGTGGCCATTGGCGTACGGCAACGCGCTGGTCACCAACGTACGAGCGAATGTGGCGTCTTCCGACATGGTACTCCTGAGACTCCTTCTCTACGATCTGTGGACTTATGCTCACTGCCGGACGGATGGCAGTGGAAAAATCAGCACCCCGGAACGGGCATTCTACAGGTTACGCGGGACCGGTGTCACCCGCTCGTCTTTTGGCAATAAACGGCCGTCTTTCTCCCTA
>JBAZRU010000505.1:0-5596 GCA_041662805.1 Candidatus Hydrogenedentales bacterium
CGTCACCGAGGCCGACAAGTTCGTCGGAGAGATCGTGGCCTCGATCAAGCAAACAGGCATCGAAGACAAGACCGTCGTCATGGTTGTCTCCGACCACGGAGGTAAAGACAAAGGCCACGGCGGCGCAACCATGGAAGAGATCGTCGTCCCGTGGATCATCGCAGGCCCTGGCGTTAAGTCCAACCACGAGATTAGAGGTCCGGTGGATTCCTGCCAGACTGCCCCAACGATTGCGCACATCTTGGGCCTAAAGGCGCCCGAGTGCTGGATAGCCGCTCCCGTATTCGACGCATTCGCAAGGCGAAAAAGAAGTAGCGCACCGTCCCCGTCCATTCCAGCGAAATGCGGCGAGAGCGCGCGGAAACCAGGGACTGACACAAGCGGAGTCCGCCCCAGCGGACGCAGACGTGTCTGTCCCTGCTTTCCGCGCCTGCCCGTAGGACACGGTCCTGAGGGTTAATTACTCTTGAAGCTCAAACGAGCCAGCACTTCGCGGATCAGTTCTTCGACGGGCATGTCCCCTCGAACAACGACTTCCGCGAATTGTCTTGTGGGTGCGACGTGCCGCTCCGCCATGGGCGCAACCGTATCCTCGAATTGCGTTCGCACGGACTCCAGGGTCCGCCCGCGTTCCGCCGTGTCACGATGCACGCGACGCTCGAGGCAGGCAGCCTCCAGCAAGTCAACATAGACCCGCAACGTACTCAGCGCGCGCACGCACTCGGACCACAATGCCAGCAGCCCTTCAACGATGATGAAGCGATGCGCTTCCACACGGACAGTCTCCGGATGCCGCGTGTGAATTGCGAAATCGTAGACCGGCATGTCTACGCCGCTCCCCTGGGCCAGCGCCTCCACGTGCGCTTCGAACAACGGCCAATCGAATGCCGCCGGCTCGTCGAAATTGCGGTGCGCTCGCGCTTCCAACGGCATACTCGACAACTCGCGGTAATACGCGTCCAGAGGAACGACGCACGTTTCGTCCTCCCCCAATCGCGCCGCAAGCCCCCGCGCCAACGTCGTCTTGCCCGAACACGACGGCCCGGCTATTGTCACTATCGTTGGTTTCATGGAGCAAGGCTATACGTTTCAAGACAAGTTGGCAAACGGAACCGCATTTGAAGCTCTGGCGTGTCCGAGGCCGCACGTGTCGCCGATTGCGCACTCACAGTTCCGCATGGCCTCAGCCAGAGGATTCGCTCAGTCGCTTTCCAGCCCGTATTTCTTGAGCCGGTAGCGCAGCGAGCGCGCGGTCAAACCGAGGAGTTCGGCGGCGCGTTTCTGGGAGTAACGCGTGTTCTGCAAAGCCTGCTGGATCAAGTTGGTCTCGATCTCCGCGACGTATGCTTCGAGGTCGAGTCCGTCGCTCGGAAGTTCTTTTACCGCCTCGGAAGGTTCCTGCATATGCTCGGCGATGTAGGGCGGCAAATCGCTTAACTCGATCCGATCGCCGCGGAACAACGCCACCGCGCGCTCGATCACGTTGGCAAGCTCACGCACGTTTCCGGGCCAATGAAACCGCTGCAACGCATCCGCGGCCTCCGGCGAAACCTCGATTGAACCGCGCCCCATCTTCTCCGCCTGCGACTGGACGAAGTGCTTCATAAGAAGGGGGACGTCGTCGCCGCGGTCGCGTAGCGGCGGCACCACGATAGGGATTACGTTCAACCGGTAAAACAGATCCTCGCGAAACACCCCGTCCTTCACGCGTTGCCGCAGATCGCGGTTCGTCGCGGATATCACGCGCACATCCACTTTCCTGCCCGCGGTCCCGCCTACCGGCGTGATGATGTTGTTGTCGAGCACGCGGAGCAATTTCACCTGAAGCGTCAGCGGCATCTCTCCAATTTCATCCAGGAAGAGCGTGCCCCCATCCGCCACGACAAACAGGCCCTCTTTGTCCTCAACCGCCCCCGTGAACGAGCCTTTCTTGTGACCAAACAGTTCGCTCTCGAGCAGGTTCTCGGGAAATGCGCCGCAATTGACGGCAACAAAGGGCTTGAGCTGCCTGCCGCTGAGTTGGTGAATGCCGCGCGCGACGAGTTCTTTGCCCGTACCACTCTCTCCGTGTATCGCCACGATGCTCGGCAAATCGGCCACGCGCCGGATCATCTCGCGCATGTCCTCGACCACACGGCTCTTGCCGATGATGTTCTCGAGGCGGCCGCGCTGCGCCTGATCCTTGCGCAAGGCAATGTTCTCACGGCGCAGGTTCCGCTGCTCGATCGCCCGCTTCACCAGAATCCGGATCTCTTCGTTCTTGAACGGCTTGAGAATGTAGTCCGTCGCCCCGCGCTTCATGGCCTCGATGGCCGTCTCGACCGAACCGTATGCCGTCATCATGATCGAGGGCGTCATTGGCGCGTATTCGTTCAACCACGACAAGAGCGACATCCCTGCTTGCCGGTCGCTGCCCATGCGCAGATCCGTCAGCACCAGGTCGAAGGATTCCTTCTCGAGCAGCTCGAGCGCCTTTTCGACGTTCGACGCGCAAGCGATTTCGTATCCGTCCTTGGTCAGGACGATCTCGAGTATCTCGCGCATGCTGGCTTCATCGTCAACGACCAGAACACGCTGATGGGTTGCCACTTTGTTTATCCTTCGTCGCGAACCACGGGTAGGCGCACACTCATGGAGGCCCCGCCTCCCGCTCGGGAAGCGGCGCGCAGGGTGCCGTCGTGCGCGGTGACGATGCGCAGGCAAATCGCCAAGCCCATACCCACACCTGAATCCTTCGTAGTATAGAAAGGCTCGAAAATGCGCGCAACCTTATCCGGGTCAATGCCCGGACCCTCATCGTCGAACCGTATCTCCGCAAACGCCTGGCCCGGCGCAATGGTAACCGTCAACGCCCCCTTCTCGTCCATGGCTTCGATCGCGTTCTTCGCAAGATTCACGAACACCTGCCGTATCTGCGTCCGGTCTCCCGATACTGGACACACCTGGCTCGGCGCAAGCACCTCGATCCGCAGCGCGCCGTTCCCCTCGTACTTGCGCCGCAACGAATCCACAATCTCTTCCACCAGCCCGCATACGTCGAATGCTTCCCTGCGCATGCGCGGTTTGCGCGCAAAATCCAGGAAGTTCGAAACGATTGCGTTGAGTTGGTCCGACTCCCGGCGCGCAATGTCCGCCAGCCGTTTCGCCACCGGCGGGTCGTCGAGCGACGTCGGCAGTTCATCGACTGCCCCGCGGATCGCCGCCACTGGGTTGCGAATCTCGTGCGCCAGCCCCGCCGCAAGCTCGCCGACAACCGAGAGCCGATCCTGCCGTTTTAGCTCCTCGCGCATCTTTTCGAGTTCCGTCAGGTCGCTAAACGATGCGATCATCCCCGTCTTTCGCCTGCGCCAATCGTACATGCGGCTCGTGCTCAGTCCCAGCAACATCGTGTGGCCTACCCCGGTAAGCCCGGTGTACTCGTAGCGCGTGAAGTCGCGGTCGGACCGCAATGCCGTGATTACCGGGCACTCCTCACCCGGGGGCACCCGCAAGATCTCCTGGACCGGCTTCCCGATCGCCTCGTCGGCCTCCAGGCTCAAGATGCGCTCCGCGGCAAGATTCACCAGCAAAACCGTTCCGGCGTTATCCGTGATTAGGAATCCATTGTTCATGTTGTCCAGGATTTCGCGTTGGAACTGCTGCATACGGTGAATACGCTGGTTCCAATACCCGCTGATCGATGCCGTCAAGAAATACGCCAGCGTCTGTATCAAAAAGCCGTACCAAAGCGTGAACAAATTCTGGTCGAACCAGTTCTTTGACGAGAACGGCGCCGAGGGTGCGTGCGCTACCTGAAGCACAAGCACAAACATCACCGCCGTCGCCACGCACGCCATGAGCAGGCTTTGTATCAGACCCAACAGAACGCCCGTCTCAAGAATGACCACGACGAAGAGAAAGGTGAAGAGACTCTCGGGGCCGCCGGTAAAACTCACGGTTGCGGCCACCACGCCGAAGTCCACCAGAACCTGCGCCCACATGATCAACGGGGCCTGCGGCTTCGCCCGGCGAAGCGCGATAAGATAGTAGATACTGTTGATCAGACCGAAAAGATAGAACGCGCCCAGATAGACAAGATAGCTTGAATCCCGATCGCCGACGAGCAAAGCCCCCGACGCCGCAACCACCAGTAGCGTCACGCGGATCGCCCCCAGCCACCATGTCCCCGTCAAATAACCATCGAATGCCGAGCGGGGAGCACTGATCGAAGACGGGGTAGTCACATCGCCTTTTCCATCAACCGGCGCAGCCCCTCGGGATCGTTGCTGCGCTTGAATGCCATGTCCACGCTAATGATGTTTCTGCGCGCCAGCCGGAACAGCGACTGGTTCATGGTCATCATGCCTTCACCGGCTCCGATTTCGATCATCGATGGTATCTGCTGCAGCTTGTCCTCGCGTATCAGCGACCGGATAGCTGGATTGGGAAGCAAAACCTCAAGCGCGATCGCGCGGCCTACGCCGTTGGCCCTCGGAATAAGTTGTTGCACGACAATCCCTTCCAGCACGAAGGACAACTGCGTGCGAATCTGGGCCTGCTGGGCTGCCGGAAACACATCGACAATGCGGTTAATCGTCTGCAACGCATCGTTCGTGTGCAGCGTTGCAAATGCCAAGTGGCCCGTTTCCGCCGTCGTTATGGCGGCCGCAATCGTTTCCGGATCACGCATTTCACCAATCAGAATCACATCGGGATCCTGGCGCAACACGTGCTTCAACGCCGCCGCGAACGACCTTGTGTCCGCATTCACTTCGCGTTGGTTTATTAAAGCCATGTTGTGCTTGTGCAAGTATTCGATAGGGTCTTCGATGGTAATTACGTGAACCGGACGTTCGCGGTTGATCTTGTCGATCACCGATGCAAGCGTCGTCGACTTGCCGCTACCCGTAGGTCCGCAGATAAGCACCAGCCCAAGTGGGCGGAACGCAAACTCCGCAACCACGCGAGGCACCCCCAACTCTTCAAAGCTCCGAATCTCAAATGGTATCGCGCGAAATGCCGCCACCACGGACCCGCGATCGCGATACACATTGAGACGAAACCGGCTCAACCCCTCAAGACCGAACGACATGTCGCATTCGCGCTCGCTCTCGAAAGTCGTGATCTGCTCTTCGTTCATCACGCTGTAGATCAGTTCTTGCGAGTCGTCGGGATGCAGCACCGGATACTCGCTCATGGGTGTAAGCGCGCCATCGACGCGTAAAACGGGAGGCACTCCGACTGCGATGTGCAAGTCGCTCGCCCCCTGCTGAATCATTTTCGTCAGAAGCTCTTTGATGCTGATATCGGCCATTGGCCCCCCGATTATCCGCGCGCGGAACTAATCCGCCGCGCTCACCCTGAGCACTTCTTCTATGGTCGTCAATCCCTCGGCAGCTTTCTCGAGGGCATTCTGGCGAAGCGTCCGCATTCCGCATTGGACCGCCGCGCGCTTGATCTCGATCGACGGCGCCCGCGTCATGATCAACTCCTGCAATTCCTGATAGTTCACCATCGCCTCGATCACGGCAACACGTCCGCGGTACCCCGTGTCCTTGCAGCGTCCGCACCCGCGGCCGCGCACGAACGTGGCCGGCGGCGCGCCTTCCGGATGCTT
>JBAZRU010000506.1:0-5588 GCA_041662805.1 Candidatus Hydrogenedentales bacterium
CGAAAACGATATTGGTATGTGTATCACCTGCAAACGAGAACAAACCCAAGTCGGGACGTGTCCAGTGCACGCCGTCGGATGACGTTGCGTACAGCACGTGATTCTTCGATTGGTCACCCAGCTTCGGGTCGCGCACCTCACCCGCCAGCGATGTCCCCGCGCTCATGTACCACATGCGATATCCGCCGTGCTCGGTATCGGGCATGACGGATCCATACACATAGACCCGGTTCCCTTCCCACGGCTTCTCTGGAATAAGCACCGGCTCGGATAGCTTCGTGCAGGCATGCGCGCGACGCACAACGCCCACTTTACGTGCAACGAGGGCATCGTCTACGAAAAGCTGCGGCACGCTGCTCTCCGGAGCGCGAGCAGCCGCCATTCCCGCCAAGAACAGGATTTGTGCTGCAAGATGCATGTGCGCATTTCCTTTCGAGACCTATTTCCTGGATCGAGTGCGAGTCTCTTACCCCCGATTCTAGGCGAACAAGATGCGCGGCGCTACCCCAGCCATTCCCCTCGCTGGGCTTTGAACTCGGGCATTGATGACGCACGGATGGCTCCCTACAATGTTTGCGAAGCTACGGTCGACTGTCCGGGCACAACTTCGAGGAGTGCACACCATGTATCGATTCTCCTTTTCCTGGTTGTTCATTGCGACGATCTTCGGAGTTGCCGTAGCCTCCGCCGGTTCATACGCATATGCAGAGCCGCTTACGCTCACCGATGCCACCGTGATAGTCCGCGGCTCGGGCATGCGGCAGTCGCCAAGTGCAGCCGCCGTTGTGCTTGTCGAAGAAGTCGAAAAGCGCACGGGGATCCGCTGGGAAATCTCCAAGGCAAAACCCAAGGCAGGTTCAGTAATCGAGATTGGCGTCGATGGAAGGGAAGCCGGCTTGAATAAGGCGGATTCCTATCGCATCGAGACCACCTCCGATTCAGGCCAAACGATCATTCGCATCACCGGAGCGGACAAGCGGGGCGCGCTTTTCGGCGTGGGCTATTTGCTTCGGAAACTTGAGTGGCGTCAGGGGGCCGTAAGCCTGGCGACCCCGTTGACCGTAACCGCTTCGCCCGAGTATGCGATCCGCGGCCACCAGATTGGCTATCGCGCCGCGGCCAATTCCTACGATGCGTGGACGCCCGCGCAATACGATCAATACATTCGCGAGCTTGCCCTCTTCGGCAGGAACGCAATCGAGACGATCCCGCTTCAAGACGACCGCCCCACGGTCGGGTCCACGCCACGCCGCGAGATGGACCAAGCCATAAGCGCAAGTTGCGACAAGTATGGCCTCGACTTCTGGATTTGGACGCCCGCCGACTTCGACTTGAAGGATGCAGCCCTGCGTGCAAAGGCGCTCGACGAGCACGAGGATTTGTACAAAGGACTGAAGCGCCTCGATGCGGTGTTCTTCCCGGGCGGCGATCCGGGCGACAATCCCCCCGAGCTTGTGATGCCCTTTTTGGAAGACATCTCGAAGCGTCTGAGCAAGCACCATCCCGACGCCAAGGTCTGGATCTCGTTGCAGGGCTTCACGGACGCTCAAGTCGACGTCTTCTACGAATGGGTCGCCGAGCATGCCCCGGCATGGATGGGCGGCGTCGTGTCGGGCCCGTCGAGTCCGCCGATTGAGGAAACGCGCCTGCGTCTCGATAAGCGATACGCGCTGCGCCACTATCCCGACATCACGCACGTCGTGCGCGCACAGTATGCCGTCCCTTGGATCGACCCCGCTTTTGCGTTGACGCTGGGCCGCGAACCGGTCAACCCGCGCCCTCGTTTCTCGCGCCTGATTCACAACAACCTGGCACCGTACACAAACGGCTTCTTGACGTATTCCGACGGAATCCACGACGACGTCAACAAAGTCGTGTGGAGTTCGCTCGGGTGGAACACGCAGGCGGAGGTGCGCGAAGTGCTGATGGACTATTGCCGCTTGTTCTTCGGACCTGATGCAGCGGAGACCGCCGCGGACGGCATCTTGGCGCTCGAAGAGAATTGGGAAGGCGCACTCGCTACCAACGGAGGCGTGGACGCAACGCTTGGTCTGTGGCAAGGGATCGAAGCGAAGTCGCCGCAGCTTGCGGGCAATTGGCGCTGGCAGCTCAACCTGCTTCGCGCCTACTACGACGCGTATGTCCGCCATCGCCTCATCAACGAAACGGTGCTTGAAGAAGAAGCAAACGCACGCATGCTCGAAGCCGCGACCGTGGGTGCAGACAAGTCCATCGACGCCGCGTTGGCCGCGTTGCAGCGCGTCGACACGGCGCCTGTTCGGCCCGAATTGCATCAACGCGTCGTGGACTTGTGCGAAGCCCTCTGGCAGTCCATTGGATTCCAAACGAGCGTCGAGAAGTACCACGCCAGCGGCGCGGAGCGCGGGGCTGTGCTCGATTTCGTGAACTACCCGCTCAACAACCGCTGGTGGCTGGAAGACGAACTCGCGAAAGTGCGCGCCCTCCCGGACGAGAAAGCCAAGCTTGCGCGGTTGCGCGAGCTTGCGATGTGGGAGCACCCCGGCCCTGGCAGCTACTACGACGATATCGGCAACGTCGCCCAGTCCGACCATGTCATCCGCACGGAAGAGGCCAACACGCTCCTCGATCCCGACCGCGCTGCCATACCCGATTTCATGTGGTGGGACGACGGCAAACGCCGCGTGCGGCAATCATGGATCAGCAAGATGGATTGGCCCGAAGGCCTGCGCTACATGGGCCTCGACCCCAATGCCGACTATGTATTTCGCACCACGGGCATCAGTTCATGCTTGCCGCGGGCAAACGGCGTCCGGCTTATCCCCACGCAAGACGGGCGCGAAGTCGGTGACGTGAAAGAATTCCCCATCCCGCGACGCGCCTACCGCGAAGGGCACCTTACCATCACCTTCGACGTGCCCTTTGAACCCGGTATGAACTGGCGGCAAATGTCGCGCCTCTCCGAGGCATGGCTGATTAAGCGGTAACAAGTTTGAGGGGAGCGTATCGACCCATTGTACGATACGCTCCCCTTTCCAGCGTTGCTTATTTCTTGCGCTTGGTCTTCGCTATCTTAGTTGCAGCACCACCGTCGCGATACCGCGCGCGGGAACGGCAACTTTCCCATCGGCATCCAACGGCTTTCCGTTTTCGCCAATCAGATCCGTTGTCAGCATCGCTTTCGGCTTCACACCGTGAATCGCGACCGCCGTTTCGGCGCGTACGTTGCTCGGGTTGTAGAGCCGCGCCAGCACGCCGCCGTCAACCGGAATCAACTCGCTAAGCAAAACCGGCCCTTTGTCCAGCGAGACAAACGACTGCTTCGCCGCGCCGCTACGTCCATCGACCGCGACCGCACCGCTTCGTCCTGGCGTCATGTCGAGCGTGCGCGCCCAGCCGAATTGCGTGGCCGTCACGGGATCGAACGGGGCATCGGACAACCGCACCGAGAACGCGCAACGAATGTCGCCGCCCTGCGATGCCTTGTAGTTCGTGTGCCAATAGTTGTTGAACGCATACGCATAGAGGACGTGGCGGTTGCCGTTCACGCGGTTTGGCCAAAGCCCGCGGTTGATATCGCCCACGCAGAAGAGCGGTGCATCGGGCGCGGCGACGTACGCCGAGCCAGTGTTGTTGCCCGTGGCCGCGAACGTGTTGACGCAGTACCACTCGCGGCACGCGCCCGGCATCTGCTCCGTGTCCGCCTCGATGATTCCATACGGTAGCTCGATGTACGCCTTCGCTTCATCGGGCGCATTCAGTCCGAACGGAAACACGAAATAGCCCGCTTCCTTCTCCAAGGTCTCTTGCTTGTGAATCACGTTCACGACGTCCAGGGTTCCGTCTACGCGGACTACGAGATCCGTGTCCACCGGCGACACCGTCCCGCCGCTGCGTTGAATGTGTAACACGCCGCGCGCGGGGCCGTTCTCTGCCAATGTCACGGTGGCCGACTCGTGCGTGTTCACAACGAGGTCCGTACACTCCTTGGCATTGGGGTGGATCATTGCAGTGCCGTTGCCACCCGTGACATAAAGGAACTGGTTCAAGCCGTAACCCGACTTCGGGTCCACCCACTCTTTTCCGGTGGCAATATCCGTAATGCGATCCAAGGCGCCCGTCTTGGGGTCGACATGGATGCGGTACTGTGCCGACTTCCACGTGAAGTCGTCGCCGTCTTTGGCGAGCACACCCTCTGCGCTGTCCTTCTTAGTTGATACCTCGTAGACGCGATAGCCCATAGGGGGCACCTTCGCCGCGACGAAGAACAGCCCGCCGTCCGCGGCGCGTTGTGCAAGCACGGACTTGCCGGAGGACTTGTCTCTCACCGCATTGCCCTTCGCACCCGCGGGGATCGTCACGGGGACATCCCGCTCCCACGAGAATGGATTGGACACAAGCAGCAGGCGTCCATCGGTCTTGGCGTTTGCGCGCGCCAACTCGCACAGGGCCTTCTCGCCGTTTTGCGCCCATGCCCGGCCTTGCTCCAAGGAGCGGCTCGCATAGGCAGCCTTGCGCGCCCACTGACCGGAAGTCTGCGGATTGTTGGGGTCGCTGATGCTCACCGCCGAGCCCCACGTGTGCTCGTCGTAATAGAGGATTTCCTTCCACGCAGCGGCGTAGGTGTCGAGATTTGCGTCGCCGCCGATTCCCTTCGCCGCGGCCACCGCGCCCCACTTCTCCGCCGTGCTCACATCGGCCTTGGCCCACCGGACCATCGCCGTTTCGTTTGCCGACGAGGCCGCGCCGTCTTCCCAGAACACGCCCATGTCGCCGCGATACACGGGCAGGGCATTGCCGAAGTTCTCTTCCACGTAGCGAAAGTATTCGTCCGGCGTTGCGAGAATGACCTTCGGGAAGTCCCAGGTCTTATTCCACTCCGCCGCGACTTCCGCATAGCGCGGGGTCATAATCGTATTGTCGACAAATCCGCCATTGATAAAGATCGCATCGCAGGGGTAGTCGGGGCGCGTGAATGAGCTCAAAAACTTTGGCAGCGTCCTTTCCATCTCGGCCTGGCTGACCTGCATTCTGATCTGGCACACCTGGAAGTAGGTCCGCGTGAATGTCGTCAGGAGGCGCGAACCATCCGGGGATTCCCACCAGAACGGCGACTGAATCAACTCCGGGTCGGCGTGCTTGAAGACGGGCCCACGGTCCTCGTTGATTGCCTCGGCGAAGTACTTCACGCCCGCGGCGCGAAAAAACATCGGCAGCGTTCCGACGGAAGTAGGCACGTCGTTGAGCGAAGCCATCTCGACGGGCACTCCCAGGCCGCGGCCATATTGCTGCGCGGGACGCAACAGCCACATCATCTCTTCGCCGGAGCACAGGCCCGTTAGCATGTTCAGATACAGCGCGGTCAGGCCGATTTTGCGGTCGCGAATCCCTTGCTCCAATGCAGGGACCATGTCGGGCTTCAGCTCCTTGATCCAATCGGCCTGGGCGAAGACCTCCAGGTTGTACTTGAACTCCGGAATCGTCTTGACGGTATCCAACGACATCAGGGCATTGTTGACGTGCAGTTCCATGCACTTTTCCTGCAAGTCCGTGTAACCGATATCCGTGTGCGTCGACGCCGCAACGAAGAGCTTGTACTGCTTTTCCGG
>JBAZRU010000507.1:0-2921 GCA_041662805.1 Candidatus Hydrogenedentales bacterium
GGCCCCCCTACCCGAGGGCATCAACCCATCGACGCGCTTATGTAGGGTCCGGTCTATGTGCCGGACCTCCCGCAAACGTCCTGGGAACCGCACCGTCTCAAGCGAGCCGTCTTCGGAAGCAAAGTGTCCCCTGGGAGCAGGTCACGATCTTCGAGGAACCCGCTCCGACTTTGCCCTGGGAATTGACATGGCGGCAAAGGGTTGATAAACTTCTGGTTGTAAAGTGATTAACAGAGTCACCTTCGGGGCAGGGTGCAATTCCCGACCGGCGGTTATAGCCCGCGAGCGTGGAAACACGCAGGATCCGGTGAAATTCCGGAGCCGACGGTAGAGTCCGGATGGGAGAAGGTGGACACGCGAGGGCCGTGCTACGTCCGAAGTGGGCGTGTTGCGGCGAGACGGAGTCGTTAACGGCCATCCGTCCAAGCGTGGAGCATGTCCCGAAGGCGCAGTATGGCCGTCGGGTTTTTTTATGTCTGAGAAGTCGCACATGTCGGAGCGCGAGACGGGGGATGCGCATTTCATGCGGCGCGCCCTGGACCTTGCCGAACGCGGGAGGGGGCGCACCAGTCCCAATCCCATGGTCGGGTGCGTCGTGGTGCGCGAATCCAAAATCGTTGGCGAGGGTTTTCACGAGAAGGCAGGTTTGCCGCACGCGGAAGTCAACGCGGTCAACGATGCGGGAGGCAATGTCGCCGGCGCGACGCTCTATGTGACCTTGGAGCCCTGTTGCCACGAGGGGCGCACACCGCCATGCACGGACTTTCTAATTAAGCACCGCCCCGCGCGCGTTGTCGTGGCCACGCCGGATCCGAACCCCAAAGTCAGCGGCGAGGGCATCTTCCAACTCCGTAACGCGGGAATTGTTGTCGATGTTGGCGTGCTGGAGGACGAAGCACGCACCCTGAACGAGGCGTTTGCGAAATATATCACGCAGCGAATGCCCTTTGTCATCGCGAAGTGCGGGATGACGCTCGATGGCAAGATTGCCACGCGCACAGGCGATTCACGCTGGGTGACGAGCGAGGAATCGCGGCGCATGGTGCATCAACTTCGGAATGAAGTGGATGCGATCCTGGTGGGAAGCAGGACCGTCATGATGGACGATCCGAGCCTGACGACGCGGCTGGGCAACGAGAAGACCAAGGATCCGGTCAGGGTCATTGTGGATGCTGATGAGTACCTCGATGGCGAGCGCAGGGTCTTCCGTCACGACAGCGCCGCGCCAACGTGGGTGGCTGTGCCGGACTCGCGGGACTTTGCCGGGGCCGATGAAGTCCTGAAGATTCCGAATGGAAAGGGCGGCCTTGACCTGCGCCTGTTGATGCATGAATTAGCGGCGCGGGAGATCGTGACCGTCTTGATAGAGGGCGGGGGGACGACGCATGCGTCGGCCTTCGAGGCTGGCATCGTGGACAAGGTGTTGTTCTTTGTCGCCCCGAAGATCGTGGGCGGGCGCGACGCAATCACGGCGGTCGAAGGCGAAGGGATCGCCAAGATGGACGACGCACTACACCTCGACCGTATGACCGCGCGACCGGTGGGACCAGATCTGCTGATCGAGGCATATGTGAGGCACGAGTAGACCGTATGTTTACAGGGCTTATCGAAGAAATCGGAGTCGTGTCGCGGCGTTCGGGCGCGGACATGACGATATTGGCGCAAACGGTGCTCGACTCGATGAAGGAAGGCGACAGCATCGCGGTAAACGGGGTCTGTCTCTCCGTGGTCTCATTCACCACGGACGCGTTTGTGGTGCAGATGTCGCCAGAGACATTGCAGCGCTCGACGTTACGATCCTTGCAGGCCGGAGACGGCGTGAATTTGGAGCGCGCGGTAGCACTGGGCCAACGCATGGGCGGGCATTTTGTTCAAGGACACGTGGATGGCGTGGGCCGCGTGAAATCGGTGACGAATCAAGGCGAGTTTTCCTTTTGGAAGTTTCAAGCACCGCCCGAAGTGGCGAAGTACTTGGTGCCCAAAGGATCGATTTCGATTGACGGCATCAGCCTGACGGTGGTGGATCCGTCCGGCGATTCATTTGGAGTGGCCATCATTCCAACGACATTGACGAGCACGGCGCTGGGCAATAAGCGTCCCGGTGATTCGGTGAATATGGAAGCGGATATGTTCGCCAAGCATATCTTTCATTACTTGAGGAATGCGCCGCGAACAGGGCTTTCGCTTGAAACGCTTCAGAGACAGGGTTTTTTGGAGTAATGCGTTCCGACGGTACAGGCAATAGGTGCGCGCCGCGGAACAGGAGTGAGCAATGTTTTCCCCGATAGCAGAGATTCTCGATGAGCTTCGAGCCGGTAGGATGATCATCCTGGTTGATGATGAAAACCGGGAAAACGAAGGTGACTTGGTTTTCGCCTCCGAAAAGGTCACGCCCGAAGCAATCAACTTCATGACAATTCACGGGCGCGGCCTGGTTTGCCTTGTGTTGACCAAGCAGCGCATGGAGCAACTGCGGATACCGGTCATCACCCAGAACAATCTGTCCAAGTTCGGCACGGCGTTTCACGCGCCCATCGAAGCAGCAGAAGGCGTCACGACGGGCGTCAGCGCATTTGACCGCGCGCACACCATTCGCGTTGCAGTCGATCCGAAATCCACGGCACAGGACGTTGTGATGCCGGGGCACGTGCATACCTTGGAGGCGCGCGAAGGCGGGGTCTTGGTCAGGGCAGGGCAAACGGAAGGTTCCGCGGACTTGGCGCGCATGGCAGGCCTAACGCCGTCCGGCGTGTTGTGCGAGATCATGAACCCGGACGGGTCCATGGCGCGGCTGCCGCAACTGGAGATCTTCGCGAAAGAACATGGTCTGAAGATTTGCTCCATCGAGAGCATCATCGAACACCGCAGGCGTCACGAGAAACTCGTGGAACGCGTCGCACAGACTACGCTTCCCACCCAAT
>JBAZRU010000507.1:2931-5548 GCA_041662805.1 Candidatus Hydrogenedentales bacterium
GCGAATTCATGTTGGCGGCCTACGAGACGGAGATCGACAACAAGAAGCACGTGGCTCTCGTGAAGGGAGACATCAGTCCCGACGACGACATCCTTGTGCGCGTCCACTCGGAGTGCCTCACCGGAGACGTATTTGGATCGCTCCGGTGCGACTGCGGCAAACAGTTGGACGAAGCATTGAAGATGATCGGGAAAGAAGGCCGGGGGGTGCTGCTGTACCTGCGACAGGAAGGACGCGGCATCGGCCTTGTAAACAAACTGAAAGCGTACGAACTCCAGGATAAGGGGCTCGATACGGTAGAGGCGAACGTACATCTTGGGTTTGAGGCGGACCCGCGCGAGTATGGAATTGGCGCGCAGATACTCGCCGACCTCGGCGTGAAGCGCATGCGGCTCATTACCAACAACCCGAGTAAACGGGTGGGTATCGAAGCGCACGGGCTGATCGTTACGGGACGCGTGCCGTTGGAGATTCCGCACAATGAGCGGAACGAGCGTTACTTGCGGACAAAGAAAGAAAAGCTTGGACACCTGCTGTCGTAATTGAAGCGGAAGACCGGATGGTTGGGGAGAACGATAATGCCGAATATTATTGAAGGCAAGCTGGTATCGAAGGGCAAGAAGTACGGGATCGTCGTGGCGCGTTTCAACGAGTTCATCTCGTCGAAGCTCCTCGGAGGGGCGCTGGACGGACTCAAGCGTCATGGCGTCGCCGACAACGAAATCACCGTGGCTTGGACGCCGGGGTCCTGGGAGATTCCACTCGTTGCCAAGAAGATGGCCGCGTCGAAGAAATACGATGCTGTACTTGCGCTCGGCGCGGTGATCCGCGGCGGTACGCCCCACTTCGAATACGTGGCGTCGGAAGCGGCCAAGGGCGTCGCACAAGCGAGCATGGACACCGGTGTCCCCGTGTTGTTTGGCATCCTGACGACAGACAACATCGAGCAGGCCGTCGAACGAGCGGGAACAAAGGCAGGCAACAAGGGATTCGACGCGGCGGTGTCGGCAATCGAAATGGTCAATCTGTTGGAGCAATTGTGAGCAGCATCAATCCACAGTTGCGCCGCCGTGCACGGGAACGGGCGGTACAGTTCCTGTTCGGCCTTGACTTCACGCAGTACGGCTGGGAATCCGCGATTGAGAAGTTCTGGGAAGGCAACCCCGTGAAGGCGGGGGCGAAGTCTTACGCGGAGCGCTTGATCCGCGGGGTCGCGGATCATCGCGTCGAATTGGACGAGGCTATCGATGCTTCGTTGGATCGATGGACGCCGGATCGCGTCGGGCGCGTGGAGCGCAACGTGTTGCGTGTGGCCTTGTATGAAATGTGGTACGAGGACGATGTGCCCGCGAATGTCGCAATTAACGAAGCGATTGAAGTGGTCAAATTGTACGGGGAAGAAGAGACGTCGAGGTTCATCAACGGAGTCCTCGAACGTCTGAAGGAGAGGGCGCCGCGGACAAACGCTACGTAGACCTCCACCTCCACAGCACCTATTCCGACGGCACCGACACCCCCACCCGTGTAGTCGAGCGAGCCGCGGAGTGCGGGATGGCCGCGCTTGCCCTTACGGACCACGACACGGTGCGCGGCGTACCGGAAGCACAGGCCGCCGCGATGAGACTTGGCATAGACTTTCTCTCCGGGGTTGAGGTCAGCTCTTATTTCCAAGGTTTTGAGGTTCACGCAATCGGCCTGGGGGTGGATATCGAGAATCAAGCGCTCGTAGAAACCCTGGACCGCCTTCGCGAAGGCCGCGCTACGCGCGCGCACCGAATCGTCGAGAAGCTGCAAAAGCACCGCATCCCCATCACGTTGGAGAAAGTTGCCGAACGCGCAACCGGCGATGCCTCGATCGGACGCATCCATATCGCGCGCGAGTTGCACGCCATGGGCCAGTGCAAGAGTGTGCAAGGCGCTTTCGACAAATTCATCGGCGAGGGAAGACGCGCCTACGAGGCAAATCCGAGAATCCCCCTGGACCATGCCCTCGAATTGATTCACAACGCCGGCGGCTTGGCGTTTCTGGCCCATCCCGGCATTGGCGCGGTCCGGCGGCGCGCGGCGCGAGTGCTCGATCTCCCCTTCGACGGCATAGAGGCATATCACAGCAAGCACTCACCCGGGCAGACCGACGAATACGCGCAAGTAGCCGAAGCGCGCGGCTTGCTCGTGGGCGGTGGGTCGGATTGTCATGGCGAGGTCGGCCGGAAGCCGGATATGGGAAAGGTCCGGTTGCCCTATCGTCACTTTGAGGCGATTTGCTTGAAACTCGCCGCGGAAAGATCGCAATCTCAATGAGGTCATAGTAGATCGCCCCTAGCATATTGCGCCTCCCAATGCTGGGCCTTGATGATATACTAACCTCTGCATTGCATTTGCGTGGAGGCGTGGCGTTTTTCTTCTCTTGTTGAGATAACTTCGAAGGAGGCCAATATGCTACGACTGCGCTGGGGGATCCTGACCGCATCATTACCTATTTTTGCGGCCTTAGTCGCGGGGATATCGACCACAAGCGTCGCAGGGGAGCCCGTTGAGCATGGTCTCTCGGAGTCACCCCAAGATGCAGTAGTCCTCTTGATCGAAAATGTACCGAACGAGGAAGTGGAAACAGATC
>JBAZRU010000508.1:0-5540 GCA_041662805.1 Candidatus Hydrogenedentales bacterium
CCTCGAACTTACCGTTCATGATAACCGCCTTGACAAAGTATTCATAGGCCTTCTCGTGATCGCCCATGGACCATAACACTGCGCCAAGGTCGTTAAAGTTGCGATCGATGGAGGGGTTTGAACCGATGGCATCTTTAAGCAGGCGTACGGCTTCGGCTGCGTCGCCTCGCTCAAAAGCCTCACGTGCATCGCGATTCAGCGAATACGAGAGTTGAGACAGGCGCGCGCCCCCCGAGTCGTCCAACCTCCACTTATCCCTGAACCGGCGGGCATTTCGATTCATCAGGTCGGAGTAGATGTCCGGCGTGTATCCCATTGCGGTGAACGTTCGGCTCCCGTAATGAAACACAAAACAATCGGCGGCGATGCAGATGCGGTAGCCTGCCTTTCGGACACGCATGCAATAGTCGTCGTCTTCGAAATTGCCGATCCCGAAGGATTCATCGAGCGCGCCAACCTTTTTCAACGTCTCGTCGCGGATCAGCATGCAAAAGCCCACAAGGCGCTCCGTTTCAATGAGAATGCCTTCGCGTTCCTGGGAAAGTCGCGATGAATAGGCATTGATCTCCGTCATCGTCTCAAAGGTCAGTCCCTCGATGAGTTGCGGTCCTGAGACGCAGTTGCTCATGGGGCCGACAAGGCCAATCCGGTCGGACGAGTCGAGCGCGTGCACAAGATTCCGAAGCCAGCGTTCGGGAACGAGCGTGTCGCTGTTGAGGATAAGGACATGCCCCTCCGCGTGGAGAAGACCGAGATTGATTCCTCCGGGAAATCCGACATTCTGGGGACTGTGAACAACGATGGCGCCCGGCACCGAATCGAAGAATTCGCTCACTCCATCGGATGAGCCGTTATCCACAAGAATCAAACGGTACGGGTAGTCCGTGTTTGCAAGGATAGAGCCGACGCACTGCCGGCAATAGTCGACCTGATTGTGAGCCGGGATGATTATGGAGACAGGTGTGAGCATAGGGTCACCCGAGCCGCTCGCCGATGCGTGGGCGACGAGAGAGTCTCGGCCAAAACCATGGAACGGGACGCAACGTGTATGCAATCTCTACGGTTATGACACCGCTTCCAGTCGCCACCTTCAGGCGAGGCATGTTCTCGATGACTTCTCCCGGCTGCGCCTCAATGTGCTTCCGGCTCAATTGAACCCGCGAAAGATAGACCGTGCGTCCCTGGTGCCTGAGACGCGCCGAGGTGAAGGGAAAGCAAGCCCGCACTTTGCGTTCAATCTCCTCCGCGGACAATGTCCAATCGATATAGAGTTCGGCAGGCTTGAGGCGTTTGTCGTACGAGGCAGCGGACCCATCCTGAACCTCGCCCTTCAGGCCATGCTCCTCGATATACGCAAGGAGTTCCGGCACTTTCTCGCCCGCCAAATCCGAAGCGCGGCGGTGAATAGAACCGGCCGTGTCCATGTCCGTGATCGGAATGACATACTGCTTCAAGATATCGCCGGTGTCGATGCCTTCGGCCACGACATGAAAGGTGACGCCCGTTTCGCGTTCACCGGCCAGAATGACTGCCGTGAACGGATTAGGTCCTCGATGCTTGGGCAGAAGCGACGAGTGGCAATTGACACATCCGATTGAGGGAAGATCAAGTAAAAGCTTCTTTAGGATAATTGCGAACCCGCCTACCAGAAGGAGGTCCGGCTTTATTCTCCTCAAGGGTTCTAGTTCCGCGTCCGTCATTTTGTCGATGTAGATGAGCGGGATACGGTTCCTGAGGGCCATGCCCGAGACTTCGCGCGTGGGGAAGAAGACCGCGCCCAAGATAGGGGCCAAGTAGCGTTTGATGCCCCGATAGCGGCGGGCGTCTTGCACAAGCGCTACGAGCTCGTGGTTCGAATTCATCACGGCCTTCACGAGCATCGTAGCAAGATAGCCGCCTCCGGCCACGGCAATGCGCATGGGCTAAGACTCCATAGTGGCGCGGTACCATGCGAAGAACATCAGCAAGGCCCAGAATTGACGTCGTCGATAGACATTGTGCGAGGCCGAACGCAAGATGGTCTCGACTGCGTACCACTTGAACAATCCGGTCGCATCGACACGATCCGGGGTAATGCACTCCCGGGTGACCGCGTCGATGACACGCTGCACGTTTCCGCTCTGCGGAACCTTGAAATCGCGGCGTGCTCGCAATCGTATCGGCGAAGGCAAGAGGCCTTTCATCGCAAGGCGAAGCAGAGGCTTGCTGCGGACTCCAAACTTAAGATCGGGCGGAATGCTGAGTGCGAAATCGAGCATTGCGTCATCGAGGAAGGGGTGCTCAAAAGCGATGCCATGGGCCGCGCCGATGCGGTCGCATTTGGCCAGCAAGAGATTGGGCAACCCCACGTGCAAGTCGAGAGAAAGCACGTTGGTAGCCAGATCGTGCTGAGTAAAGTGCTCTCCCACTGGAGATGCCGCCGGACCCAGTTCATGCAAGGCCGCTTTCACAGCTTCCGTATACAGGTCCTCGCGTTCTCCCTCGTCGAATACGCTGAGGAGAGAAAGGTACGAGCGCTTCGGATCCCGGATAGCCGCTAAGTACCGGCTGGCACGGCGGACAAAGGCATTGGGCGGAAGCGCGGGCGTGATGTCGCTCAAAAGTCCCGCGGGAATCAATGGCTTGACTCCCTGGGCCTTCTGCAAGAAATGATAGCGAGGGTAGCCTCCCAGGAGTTCATCCGCTCCATGACCGGACACAAACGCTGTGCCTTGTTCGGCGGCCGCCTCGGTAACAAGCCAGAGCGGGAATACGAGGGGGTCGGCTACGGGCTCGTCCATGCATGCAATGCACCGAAAGAACGCATCCTCACTGAATCTTCGTCCCTGGATGATTTGCAGGCGCGCGTGGAGCCATTTCGCGGAATCCTTGGCCAGTCGCGTTTCATCTTGCCAACTTCGTTCCAGCGCGACAAAACAAGGATGAAGCTGCGGACGAAGCGCCATGAGGGATGCCGCATCGATACCGGAAGACCACAGCAGGAGTTCAGATCGCGTGCGGGCAAGTGCGCGTTCGAGGCGCTCGCGAATCCCCCTGGACGCCTCGTCTCGGCCCATCTCCTTTGTTCGGAAATCGAAAGACGCAAATGCTCTTCCGGTACACCGGCCGGAGGCATACTCCAGCGCGTGTCCAGGTTGGACGCGGTGGATCCCTTGGAGTATCGATTCGGCCCCCGGCACGCAACGGAGTGTCAGGTAACGATCGACGGCGACAAGATTAAGGCGTTTTGGGACGCAGCCCGAAGCCAGTAATGCCTTCATCTCTGTCGCAAAAATCAGAAAACCATCACCCACATGATAGTAGAGGGGCTTACGCCCGAGCCGGTCGCGTACAAGCCACCAGCGCGATCCGCTGTCCAATGAAACGACCGCCGCAAATGTTCCGCGAAGGCTGAGAGCGCCGGGATTCTTGCATCGTGCGCAGGCCGCATGAACTTCTGGCGGCTTCAGATCCGTGCCGCCGGCATCCTGGGGAAGCCCGTCCACGAGGCAAAGCGGGTCTTCAACGAAATGGGTCGCCGCAACGGAAAAGTTCGCCCCCTCCATGCGGTGCATGCGCGGGGCGCGGGGTGCCAATTGGCAGATCATGGCATCGAGGGCGGCCGGATTGGGACGCCCCAGAATGCCGCATAGTGCACTCATATTCAGAACACCTTCCGCGAATCGATGAGTAGCGTCACGGGGCCGTCGTTGACAAGACTGACCTCCATGTGCGCTCCGAATTCGCCGGTTTCGACACAGATATTTCGAGTGCGTAAAGACTCGATGAAGGCTTCATAGATGGGCACGGCATGCTCCGGACGCGCGGCATCCGTGAAGGATGGCCGCCTCCCCTTTCTGCAATCGCCGAAGAGTGTAAACTGCGAAACTGCGAGTATACTCCCTGCGATGTCTTGCACGGACAGATTGAACTTGCTTGCCTCATCCGAAAAACAGCGCAACCCCGAAATCTTCTCGGCCATCTGCCTGGCATCGTCGAGCGAATCGGTCTCTGCAATTCCGAGCAGGACCAACAATCCTCGCCCAATTCGCCCGATCTCGCACCCGTCAACCGAGACGCAAGATTCGGAGACTCGCTGAACCACTGCGCGCATTGGACTCCTTTTCCCATGGACTACCCACTGAATGAGTCTATCAGGGTGCTCAAAATGCGTCAAAGTGCGCTTTGGGCTTCCATTGCCATGAACGTCTTTTGTGGCGTGCACTGCGAATAGAACGAAGCAGAGTTTGAAGCATATACTCTGCACTGAGTCCTGGCAGAAGGAGGTCCCCTCATGATTGTTGGCGTACCGAAAGAGATCAAGACGGGCGAGGCCCGCGTATCATTGGCGGCGTCTGGCGTTTCCGCATTCGTGGCTCATGGGCACAAGGTTCTGGTCGAAAAGGGCGCAGGAGTGGGCAGCGGGATTCCCGATGCCGAATACCGGGCAGCCGGGGCGCAGATCGTTCAGCAAGCCCGTGCCGTGTGGGATCGCGCGGAAATCATCGTGAAAGTCAAGGAACCCATTGCCCAAGAGTGGGAGTATATGCACGAAGATCAGATCATCTACACCTATCTGCATCTGGCTTCGGACGAGCACTTGACGCGCACCATGATGAAGAAGCGCGTGGCCGGCGTCGGGTACGAGACGATTCAGCGAGACGACGGAACACTTCCGTTGTTGACCCCCATGAGCGAAGTGGCCGGACGATTGTCCGTGCAGAAGGGGGCTCACTGTCTGGAAGCACTCTATGGCGGAATGGGGATCCTCTTGAGTGGCGTGTCGGGTGTGAAGCCGGCGCACGTCGTTATCCTTGGCGCAGGCACCGCGGGTCAGAACGCGTGCAGGGTCGCCGTAGGCATGGGGGCGCATGTGACGATTCTAGACGTGGATCCGGCGCGGCTCCGCTATGTCTATGACATCATGGACGGCCATGTGACGACCTTGGTGTCGAACCGCGCCGCGGTTGCGGAGGAAGTCGCTCATGCCGACCTCGTGATTGGGGCAGTACTAATTCCAGGCGCACGGGCGCCGCGATTGGTGACCAAGGAAATGGTGCGCGCCATGCGGCCAGGGGCAGCCATCGTAGACATTGCCATCGATCAGGGAGGATGCTTCGAGACATCTCGCCCGACAACGCATGACGATCCCACGTATCTCGTCCACGATGTCGTCCATTACTGCGTGACGAATATGCCCGGAGCGGTCCCGAGGACGTCGACTTATGCCTTGACGAACGTAACCTTGGGTTACGGTCTAGCCCTCGCCGACAAAGGCCTTGAGCGGGCCATCGCCGAAGACCGCTCGCTGAAACGCGGACTCAATGTCTATCGGGGAGCGGTGACCCATCGAGGAGTGGCGGACGCGTTCGGGTTGGATTGCGCCGAGGTGTAGCGTGGGCAAAGCGGAGATGCGCCGCGATATCGAGTATCTAGCGGGTAATCTGACGCACCGCGGGGCGAGCACGAAGAGCGAGCGCGCGGCGGCAGAGTATCTGCGCGAGCGCCTGACGGGAATCACCCCCGACGTCGAAATCGACGACTTCTACGCGATCGAAAGC
>JBAZRU010000509.1:0-5536 GCA_041662805.1 Candidatus Hydrogenedentales bacterium
GCCGTGGGGCAATCACCCAAATCTCGAAATTGCACGCATCGACTTGCGCGCGCGCCAAGGTATCGCCGAATCGTTGGATGGAATCGATGCCGTGATCCACGCCGCGGCAGCGGTCGGCGGCGACCTGTACGCGCAACTCGCCTCGACAGTCGTGGCCACGGAAAACCTGCTCGACGCCATGCTTCAATCCACAACGCGCCGTCTCGTGTTGATTAGCTCGTTTTCCGTTTACGAATACTTCGACAAAGCGGCTAATTCGCTTCTCGACGAGTCCAGCGCGATGGAACATCGCATCTACGAGCGCGACGACTATTGCCTAACGAAGGTCTTGCAGGAGAACCTTGCCCGCGACTACGCCGCGCGCCACGATCTCGCGCTGACGGTTATCCGTCCCGGCGTGATCTTCGGAAGCGCCCACCTCTGGACCGCATGTCTCGGCGCGGAAGCGGGGCCGCGCACATGGATCCAAATCGGCGCAAGCCCGCGCCTGCCCATGGCCTATGTCGAGAACTGCGCGGAGGCGATCCTGACGTGCGCAACGAACGATGCCGCCGTCGGCGAAACCTTCAATCTCGTTGATGACGAGGCGCCGACCCACGCCGCCTACATCGGCATGCTTCGTTCGCGCCTTACCCCGCGCCCGCGCGTGATTCCAGTTCCATGGATAGTCATGAGCCTGATCGCCGCGCTCGCGCAATGGACGAACCGTGTTGCATTCGGCGGCAATGCGAAGCTCCCCAGCATCTTGGTTCCGTGCCGGTTGCATGCGCGGTGCAAACCGTTCCGCTACACGAATGCACATGCGCAGGACGTCCTCGACTGGCAGCCCCGCTATACCTTGGAAGAAGCACTTGACCGCAGCTTCTTACCCGAGGTGGACCTGCTCGCCGTTGACGCACACAGCGGAGTCTACGAATGAGCAAGCCTGTTCGCGTAGCCTACATGACCGGCGAGTACCTGAGGGTCTCGCCATTCGTCTTCATCCACCGCGAGATCGCCGCCCTGCGCGAACTAGGCGCAGAAGTCGAAACCATCTCCGTGCGCGGGGTTTCCGAGAGCGAATGCGTCAGCCCCGAACAACGCGCAGAGCGCGAAACCACGCATATCCTGGTTCCCTTTTCATTCTTGCGGCTTCTTGTCGTGCTTGGCCGCCTCAAATTTGGTTCGCCGTTTCGTTACTTCCGCGCCTTGGTCCTCGCCATGAAGACGCGCCAGCCAGGACTCAAATCGTTTTTCTACCAACTCGCCTACTTCATCGAAGCAGGGTTCGTCGTCGACTACATGCGCAAGCGCGGCCTCACACATCTCCACAACCATCTCGCCGATTCGAGTTGCACGGTCGCCATGCTCGCCGCCGAACTCGGCGGGTTCACGTTCAGCTTCACGCTGCACGGCCCCGGCATCTTTTTTGAACCCGACCGCTGGCGGCTCGACGCGAAATTCGAGCGCGCGGAATTCGTCGCGTGCATCAGCCACTTCTGCCGCAGCCAAGCCATGATCTGGACAAGACCGGACCGATGGGACCGCTTGAAGATCGTCCACTGCGGCGTCGACGTCCGCCAATACACGCCCCGCACCCACGAGGGAACCGGCAAGCGTCTCATCTTCGTGGGCCGACTCGCCGCCGTCAAAGGCGTGCCGGTGTTGCTCGAAGCCTTCGCCGCCCTGGCGGCGAAACACCCTGAGTTGACCCTCACCCTCGCAGGCGACGGCCCCGACCGCGCATGGATCGAAGCGTTCGCGCGCGAGCGCGGCATTGCCAGCCGCGTCACCGTCACAGGCTACGTATCACAAGAGCGCATCCGCGAGTTGCTCGCGCAATCAGACATCTTCGTCATGGCTAGCTTCGCTGAAGGCGTACCCGTCGTCCTCATGGAAGCCATGGCCACCGGCCTCCCTGTCGTCACGACCCACATCGCGGGCATCCCCGAACTCGTCGAAGACGGCGTTTCCGGCTACTTGGTACCTCCCGGCGATTGCGCATCCTTGGGCGCCCGCGTGGAGTCCCTCCTCAGCGACGCCGCGCTCCGCACCTGCTTCGGTTCGGCGGGCCGTGCCAAAGTCGAAGCGGAATTCGACTCCGCAAAGAATGCACAAGCGCTCATGGAATTGTTCGCGGACACGGACCACCATCGCCTCCGGCCAAACTGCTCATAGGACCGATTCGTCGGATCCGCCTGATCCGTCCTATTCCCGCTGCGGTTTCATACCCGCCTCAATAGGTGATATACTCAATTGCGCATTGGTAGGCGCAATTTCCTGGCTAGAGACAGTGTTTCCCGTCATATGATCGAATTCGAATGCATGCAATGTGGCAGTAGCCTGCGCGTCGAGAATCGGCACGCGGGGCGCACTGCGTGGTGCCGGCGCTGCAAGCGCCCCGTGCTGGTTCCGTCCAATGCGACGCCTGTCGCCGATCCTGTCGAGGAATTCCCCACTCCGCCGCCGCCCTCGCCACCAAAGATCAAACCCTACTTTGAACCCTCTCTGCCTCCCCCGGAGGAGTACAAAGAGACCACCGTCAAAAGGGGTCCCATTCAAGCAACGGACACCGACCCCCGCGCCGCGGCGCTATTGACGGAGATAGAGCGGCGTGGACGTGTAATCGCCCAACTGACGGCTGAGGTAGAGACGCTGCGACAAGCGGCGGAAAGCCGCGCGCGCGAAGGCGACCTGCTTGAGGCTGAACTCGCGGCAGCGCGCAAAGTCGCCGTCTCCGACGGCCAGGGCGCAGGCCGCGAACGCGCCATGGTCGAGGAACTGAACGCGATCGTCAATACGCAGCGCGAACTGCTCGTCGAAAAGGATGAGAAACTCATCCAATTGAATGCCACGCTTCGGCGCGTCACGAGATTCTCGGGGGAATCCAATGGCGACGTCGAGTTGCCGGCACTCCCCTTTCATTTGCAGGAGTCGGAGCAAATCGCCGATGCGCCCCCGTCGGCGGATGGCGACGCGAGAATGGGCGTGGAATTGGACGAAGCGCGACGCTTGGCCCAGCACCGCGCGTCGGAAGTTCGTACGCTTCGCAATGCCCTCGACGACATGGCGGCCAAGTTTGACCGAATCACAGTCGAACTGCGCAACGCCGTTCTCAAACTCACCGAAACCCAGCAAGACAACAACCGGCTAGTTTCGGAGCTTGCGGCAGCCCGCGACCAACTGCGCAACAGGGAATTCGAATTGGAGCACCGCCGGCCCGAGCAGGCGGCGGATGCAGACGCGACAGAAGGGGTGGACGAGTTCGAGGAGCCTGCACCCGCCCCGATGAATGTCGAGGCCGTGCCCGAGCCAGTATGGACCGCCACCCCCGCGCCACGCGCGGAGCTAGTCCAGGCGCTGCCCCCCCGCGAGGTGACAGTCGCCTCGGAAGCCTCGGCTCCTCCCACCACGGATATCCAACACGACCAACGCGTCCTTGTGGATGCCTTGCTGCGTTTCCTTGGTCGTCGTTGATCCCGTTACCCAAAGAGCGCCGCACCGTGCGAAGCGCCCCCCTTTCAGGGTAAGATACCGATATGCAGAGGCTCGTTGTCACATGTGTTTGCGGCGAACGCATCCAGGTGCCCCGATCGGCCATAGGCCGCACAGGGCTATGTCCTGCGTGCGAACGCCCCATCATGATCCGTTCGCAGAACGCCACACCCGTCCGAACCCAGCAGGCCCCGAGGGCCGTTGAAGTCTCCTCTACTCTGCCCGTTCCGGCATCGTCCGTTGCGCAGGGACCTCTTTCCCCAAATCGCGTGCTAATGGCCGCGGACGATTCCAAACGGCGGTTCAGTCAAGCGGTTGACCTCTACTTCAACGGACGTTACGCGGAGTCTCTGACCCTTTTCGACGCCCTTATCCAAGAGTTTCCCGACCTTGAAGAAATCCAGACTGGCCGCGCCTTGTGCCTCGGGGCGTTGCGAAAAGCGCCCACGCTTTCCTTGGAACACCAGCCCAGGGACGGCCGCTCCCAAGGGCCCATACGCCCGATGCCCAGCAGGTCCGCGCAGCAATTGACGCAGCAGCCTCCGCCGCAAGCGCCGCCTATTCCTATGCCTCCGCCCCAGGAATATGCCGCGTACCACGCGGAGCCACGGCATGAAGCGCAGCAGCCGCGATATGCTCCGCCTCAGCCCCAGAACGCGCAGCCACCGCAATACGCGCCTCCGCCGCAACAACCGGCGTATCCTGCGCCGCAGCAGATGCATCAGCCTCCCACGCAGCACTACGTCATGCAGCCGCAGATGCAGCCCCAAGCCTATGCGCAGACCGCTGCTCCACAACCGCAACCGCAACCGCAGCCAGTTGTCGCGCCCGCACTGCAGGCATATGTTCAGCCTCAACCGGTCTACACGCCGCCACCGCAGGCGTATGCGCCGCCACCGCCGGTCTATACGAATCCGCCGCAAGCTTATGCGCCACCGGTAGCGCCTGCGACAATGCCGCCCGCGCCTCGACAAGAGACGGCCGCCCCGCAAGCGCCCCAATGGTATGCGCCCCCGGAAGGCCAGGTGCAAGCGGCTCAGCCGTACGCGGCGCCGACAGCTCAGGAAGCGCCGCAGCAGCCTCATCAACCCTACGTTCCACCTGCCGCACCCCCGCTGCAGGCTACACTGCCCGCATCGCCGCCGGTTGCCCCAGAGCCTTCTCCGGCCCCCGCGCCTCCGCCACCCGTCCAGGAAGCACCGCCCCCTCCACCTAAGCCGCGAGAGAAGCTGCCTGTGCCCGAGAGATTGGACGAAGAGACTTTCAAGAAAGTCCTGCTCGACAAGATGATCAACGGCGAAACCGATGACATCCAGCTTCGCGCCACCGAGTTGGCCGCCAAAGTCTTCGGCTATGTGGACAACGAACTGAACGAAGAGTTGGACGTGCTTCAGAAGGTGCTGGACTCAAGTGAAGTCTCGGACTACGAATTCCGGTTGCCCGAGATAAAGGTCAAGGTTGCGCCAACCCCAAAAGCGGCAAAACAAGCTTCCGTTCCCGCACCCGGCGATGTACCGGATGTGCAGCCAGAGACGGAAACCGCACAGCCAAAAGTAGAAAGTGAACCCGCTCCGGTGGACGATCCAGAGGTCTCCCCGGGCATGCTCGATGAACCGTCCGAGTCTGCCGCCGATATTCCTGTGGCCATGCAAAGCGAGTAGCCCGTTGACGTGCGCGCCGCGTTAGACGCATGGCGGGACGGTCCGCGGACATTCGCGAGAACTACGTAAGGGGGGAATCAGAATGAGTAAGCACCCCCTGCGCATCGGCCTCGACGTGAGTTGCATCGCGGAATCCCCGATGACCGGAATTGGCTACGCCGCCCTCAATCAAATACGCGCCCTGCTCCATCGCGACGACGGGTTCGAGTTCCACCTGTTCGCCACCGGCGACCGCTCGGGCAAGGCCAATCTCGAAGAACTCCTTCCCCTGACCAAGAGCCATTCAATTATCCGGCGCGCTCGCCTCCTGAAGTACCACCTCTGGACACGCTGTTCATGGCCTCCCTTGGAATGGTTCTGCGGACCGCTCGATATCGCCCACAACTTGTCGCACCACGCCC
>JBAZRU010000510.1:0-5529 GCA_041662805.1 Candidatus Hydrogenedentales bacterium
GAGGACAGTTCGTACCTGTTCCTGGAATCAAACGGCGGTAAGCTGCGTCGTTTCGCAATGCCTATGGTTGGGGAGAGTGTAACGATTCCGTATATGCAAACGGGGTGGCGTGAGTTGCTGGGACCGTCGATGCCGAGGGGAATTCACACGGCTTTGCGCTTGGAACCATAGCCGGAGGTTTGGGGAAAGGCGACCCTGACTCAACGAGGTAGATAGCCCCGCGGACGTTTCGCCGAAACGTCCCTACCAAACTCGCCGCCCGCATACGCTTCGGCGAAGACTTGCTATCCTACAGCCGGAGTTATTCTTTTGCCCCGTGCTGCACCAAGTACTCGACAACGGCGGCCTTGTTGCCAGCCTTGGCCAATGCCAACGCTGACTTTCCAAGTTTCGGCTTAAGGTTCACGTCGCAGCCCTTCTCTACAAGGCACGTCACTATATCCAGTTTGCCCATTTTTGAGGCTTCCATGAGAGGAGTCCAGCCTTCCTTCGTACCCAAGTTAATATCCGCGCCCTTTTCGACGAGCAACTTGACGACCAGAAGATTGGAGTCGTGCGCAGCACGAAGTAGCGGCGTAATCCCCGACTCGGCGCGCGCGTTTACGTCTGCCCCGCGCTCGACAAGCTTGGCTGTGACCGAATCCAAGTGTTTCGCGATGGCAATGCTCAGCGGCGGCGTGCCAACTCCAGAGGGCAAATTGGGATCGGCCCCACTGTCCAAAAGGAGAAGCGCCTTGTCTGGCATGCTCCGGGTGATGGCGACAGTCAGCAAGGGCCATCCTTCCTGGCTCTTGATGTTCGGGTCGGCCTTGGATTCCAGGAGCAGCTTGAATGAATCCAACGATTCGTTCTCCATGGCATGGAGCAAGTTGGGTTTGTTTCCTTTAGGGGTGAGATTTACATCCGCGCCTTTCTCGATAAGTGCGCGAGCCACATCGAGCTTCTCTTCGTCAATGGCGAGCGCCAGTACGGTGATACCCCTTTCCGTGACGGTGTTAGGATCCTCTCCGTTTTGGAGAGCCGACTGCACGGCGGGGAGGTTTCCTTCGGCGATGGCTTTTGCAAGCAGTGAATTGCCGGGACGAGGTCCATTCTCCAATGCCCACTTCTTCCACGATGCAAAGTGGGCATTGCTACCCCAGGATGACTTACTCCAGTTCTCTCCAAGAACTGCGAACATTTCCTGGGCCACTTTCTTGTCGTCGTAGGCGCAAGCCACGCGGCACAGCGTGTTCTGGAGATCGCCTGGGTTTGGGTAGTGCTGGATCATCTGGCGATACCCCTCCTCGATCTTATCCCATGAGAAGGCGTACAACTTGGGCATTTCATCCTTCTCCCAGCGAAGCACTTCCCATGCGATCCGCGCATAAAGGGCTGCGCCGGGTATGCTCGCCGTACTCGTTGCGGAATCCTCGGCAAACGCGACCATCGACTTCGTGTCGCCTCCCCATCGTGGAAGCAAGGAACGGACACGCGAGTAGTAGAGTGGGAAGTACTCGGGTTCCACGGCAATCCCCTCCTCGAAGGCAATCTTGACGGGATCGCTCGGGGGCGCCACACCGAATATCATGGTTGCAGCGGAAGACGCGGCAGAATTGATTGCAGAGCCGGGGTAATACTCAAGAGCCTGATCCACGCTCATTTGATAAAAAGCAGGATCCTTCGGATTTGTCGCGCGCGTCTCGTCCAACGCGGTTTGGGCCTTCGCCAAATACTCGTGGAACTTCTTCCATCCGGCTTCGGTCACCGTCGACGCGTAACCGCCGCCGCGTTCCCGCCATCCGCATTCACGGTACGAACCCGCGAGAACAAGACGCCACGTAATGGAATCCGGGTACGCAGCCTTCCACTTCTCAATTCGGGCAAAATGGGCCGCTTCGCCGGGCGCGTCGAAGAAGTGCACCTGCCGCGACAGCCAATCATAGAATTGGTCAAGCTGCCAATCTCCGTTGGGCCAACGGACCTTTTCATCTCGTAGCCGCTTGGCGATTGCTTCAAGGACATCAAACTGTTCATGAATCATCAACACTTGGACTTCACCCTGTGCGATAGAGCCGTTTTCACTCAGGGTGTTGCCGCGCGCTTCAACTTTATGTGTATCTTCACTATCGACATAGAGTCCCGAACCGCGGTTATTTGCCAGTGTGCAGTCGGCAATCGAGGCCTTGGTATTCTGGTTCACAATGGCTACACCGTCCCCCCCATTTTGAAGGACGTTACACGCAGTGACGCTTAGTGTTGACCGGTCATCCGCATACACGCCGGCCTTTCCATTCTCGGAAACCGTGCAGTCCTGCAACGTGAGCTTCGCTCCGACGCCGTTAACCCAGAGTCCGACCCCATTGGGATTCTCTATGACTTCCGTCTTTTCAGCTAGAAGGGTTACCCCCTCTTTCACCACAATCCCATTTCCCGCATTCCCCCGGACGCTGCAGCCACGAACGACCACACCTCCATCTCCTTGGCAGAAGATGCCAACCGCAGGGGAATCCGTGAAGGCGCAGTCGACAAGCTTGAGGGTGCAATTCGTCAAAGAACAGACTGAGAGGACTTCCTTTGCGTCTGCTTTCGCCTGACCGCCGGAATGCTTGAAAGCAATCCCCGTCACGTCAACGTTCTTGCAGTCTTGCGCTTTCAGAACGGGCCCTTCGGAACAGTCGGCGAGTACGGTCACTTTGTCGCGGCCTTCGCCGGCGAGATTGACTCCCGTCTTGAGGACGAGGTGTTCGTTGTACTCACCTGCTTTCACGGAGACAATGTCGCCTGGGGCCGCGCGATCTATGGCTTGCTGAATCGTGGGCGAGTCGCTCGGTACAGCGATGGTGGCTGCAGAAGCGGCAAAGGGCATCCACAAGACGGCGAACACCACGAGAACGCGGACAGCATTCATGACAACCCCCTTATTGTTGGACCATAATCCTATAGGGTCACAAACACCGAGTGCAAGCAGAAGTTGGGGGCCGATTAGAGTTCGACGTGAAGGCCGAGTTCGACGACTTGGTTTGCGGGGATTTCGAAGAAGGAAGTGGCGGGCTGAGCGTTTCGCGATAGAAACGAGTAGAGGCGAAGCCGCCACTTGGGCATGGATTTCGAGTTTGCGATGCGGACGCTTTCCCTGCCGAGAAAGAACCCGGTGGTCATGGAATTGAAGGCGAGCCCTTTATCCTTGCAAAGGGACAGGATTTCTGCCACGGCGGGTGATTCCATGAAGCCATATCGGGCTTGGATGCGGTAGAAGCCATGCCCCAAGTTCTCGATGGTCACGCGTTCGGAGCGTGGGACGTGAGAGACTTCATCAATCACAATCGACATCAGCGCCACCGTTTCGTGAATGATTCGATTGTACTTCAGGTTATGCAAGAGAACCGGGGGCGTGCCGTTGCCGCTGCCGGTCATGAAGATGGCGGCGCCGGATACACGGTGTGGGCGATGCTCGCCGTGCGCGACATCTTCGATAAAGGCAGGGAAAGGCAGTAGGCGCTTCTGAAACTGCTCGCGAAGCAATTCCCTTCCGGAGCGCCACGTCGACATGACGGCGAACACGCCAATGGCCGAGACCAGGGGGAACCAGCCGCCGTGAGGTATTTTCACAACGGAGGCGGAAAAGAAGGTTAAGTCGACCATGAGGAAGAACCCGAAGATGGGCAGGGAGCGCTGTAGGCTCCATCCCCAGCGTTCGCGGGCGACGACATAGAGGAGCATCGTCGTAATAAGCATCGTGCCGGTAACGGCGAAGCCATAGGCCGCGGCCAGATTCCCTGACGTGCGGAAGTAGAGGACGAGGGCGATGGTCAGGACAAGCAGGATCCGGTTAATCACGGGCACGAAGATCTGGCCGATGAGTTCGGAGGAGGTGTGGACTATCTTCATGCGGGGGAGGAAACCGAGCAAGACGGCTTGGCGTGTTACGGAAAAGGCGCCGGAGATAACCGCCTGCGAGGCGATAACGGCGGCGGCGGTAGCGATGAGGACAAGCGGGGCGAGGAACCAGCGCGGCGCAAGCGCGTAGAAAGGGTTGGCAATTTCCTTTCCTTCCGAAAGCAATAGCGCGCCTTGCCCGAAATAATTGAGCAAGAGGGCGGGCAGAGCCAAACCAAACCAACCGTACACGATGGCTCTACGTCCGAAATGGCCGAGGTCGGCGTAGAGGGCTTCGCCGCCGGTCAGGGCGAGGAAAACGGAACCCAATATAACGAAGCCGGTCCACTTGCTGGAAATCAGCAGATGGATGCCGTACCAAGGATTGAGGGCCGCAAGCACGCCCGGAGCAGTGACAATTCCGCCAATTCCAAGCACCGCAATCGTGAGGAACCACACGACGATAATCGGCCCAAAGAGCGCCCCGATACGGGCGGTTCCAAAGCGTTGAAAGGAAAACATGACAGTCAGGATTACGAGGGCAAGGGGTACAACATAGGGGTCGAACAGCGAGGTGGCGGTGTGCAAGCCCTCGACGGCGCCGAGGACGGTAATGGCGGGTGTAATTGCCCCGTCGCCGTAGAGAAGCGCCGCGCCGAAAAGGCCTAGGATGACGATGTACTTGCGGTTCATGGAATGCGCCGCGCCGGGCTTCGAGTGCGCAAGGGCCATTAAGGCAAGTATGCCGCCCTCGCCGCGGTTGTCCGCGCGCAAAACGAGGAGCATGTATTTGACGCAGATCATGGCCGCCAAGGCCCACACGATAAGAGACAGCACGCCGAGTACGTTTTCGCGCGTGGGATCGAGACCGTGAAGGCCGGTGAAACACTCGCGAATGGTGTATAGAGGACTTGTTCCCAAGTCTCCGTACACGACCCCGAGTGCACCTAGCGTGAGTGTGGCAAGTTGCTTTTTGTCTGTTATGTTTGTTTCGTTCATTGCGATTGATGATGCGATCAGGGGACGGGCGAGAAGAGCGAAGTCTTCTCGCGTAACGCATCGAAGTTTTGAGGTGAAGTGTGTCCTTGGGGGACTTCGCAGGATCTCTCGGACGAAGCACTCGTCCCCAAGGTTCTGTATAAGGCTATTAACCCCTGCTAATGGAGCATAAGGTTACTGAGCGAGACAGGAAAATTCAAATTGCCCGTTGCCGGATTTCGCCCCAGTAGCCCGTCCAACAAACAGGGTCCCATTCTGCGAATATAGTTGGAACTCCGCATCGCACCAGGCATGATTGGCGTGGCTCGAACCGTGTGTGGCGAGATGGCACGTGTCAGCAGGAGGGCTTGCACACGATGAGAGACCGGGCGTCTATTGCATTTCGGGCAACTAAGCAGCGCCTGCTCTCTTAGCAGGCATCTTCTCAGACTCTACGAATTGAACCCGTCCGGATATGAATCTTTTCTCGTAACCTTCGGTCAGGCTTCCAGGGTCACGTCAACTTGGGTAAGTCCGGAATCCGGTTTTCCTTCGCGGACTTCGAGGGCCGTAATCTGCAGCATGCGCATGATGTCGTCTTTCGCGGATTCGACGGCGGGCAGTATCGACGAAGCCGCGGACACTTCCACGCCGGCGACGGGGGCCTTCATACTGAGATTCTTCTCGGCTTTG
>JBAZRU010000511.1:0-5514 GCA_041662805.1 Candidatus Hydrogenedentales bacterium
CGCACACGAGGGGAAACGATTGGTCCGTGGCCGAGGACATCCGGAAGTCGTGGGCCGCCGAAGTCACCGAGCGCACCCCGCTGACCGCGGCGGATTTGCTCGACGGCGCGGTCGACGTCGCCTGGTTCCACCGTATCTACGAACACCTCGGCGCGGACGCATGGAACCAGATCGACGCCGCCGCGAAATACGCGTCGAGCGGAGCAGGCCACGCGCGTGCTCGCATTTTCGCCGACGCCATGCTGAGCCGCGTCACCGCCGCCGAATTGACCCAACGCATCACGGAGAAACGCAACCAAGATTCCGCGCGCGCCCTGGGGCTCGTGCCCTTGCCGGAGAACGGCGACGCGCGCCGCGCCGAAGTCCTCGCGCGATATGCGACATTGCAGGAGTTTCTACGGACGAGCAAGAAGTTCGGCTCGCAACGCCAGGCCAGCGAAAAGCGCGCTGTTGCCATCGGCATGGACAACCTCGCGCGCACCGCCGGCTACGCCGACCCCGTCCGTCTGCAGTGGGCCATGGAGCGTTTGCTCGTCGCAGACCTTGCACAAGGTCCTGTCTGCGTCTCCGAAGGCGATGTGATGGTGAAGCTGTTTGTGGACGCCCTCGGCGTTCCCGATATTCTCATAGAGAAGAACGGCAAGCCGCTGAAGTCCGTCCCCACATCCTTGAAGAGTCATGTAGGCATCAAAGAACTCGCCAGCCGAAAAGCCGATCTGAAGCGCCAAGTCTCGCGCATGCGCAAGTCCCTCGAAAGCGCCATGTGCCGCGGCGACCAATTCCAAGGCGCGGAGCTTGTCGAGTTGTCCGGCCATCCCATGCTCGCGCCCATGCTGCGCAATCTCGTCTTCCTTGGCGACGGCATGATGGGCTACCCCATCGAAAACGGGCGCGCCCTGCGCACGGAGGACGGCTCCATTCACGCCGTCGGCTCCACCGATTCCTTGCGCCTCGCACATCCCCACGACCTGTTTCATACCCAGCGGTGGGACGTGTGGCAGCGCGACTGCTTCGCGGGCGAACGCGTGCAGCCCTTCAAGCAAGTGTTTCGCGAACTTTACGTGCTCACCGACGCCGAACGCGCCGACAAAACCATCTCGCGCCGCTATGCCGGACACCAAGTCCACCCAAGGCAGGCGCTCGCCGTGCTTGGCGGCTGCGGGTGGGTCGCCCACTCCGAAGAGGGTGTCCGCCGCACCTTTCACGACGAGGGCGTATCCGCGTGGCTGGAGGCCATGTTCCCGTTCTACTCCCCCGCGGAAGTCGAAGGCGTGACCATCGAAGGCGTCCACTTCAGCAAGGCGCACGACTGGAAGTCGCTTAAGCTAGAAGACATTCCGCCCCGCGTCTTCAGCGAAGTTATGCGCGACATCGATCTCGTCGTCAGCGTGGCCCATCGCAGCGGCGTGGACCCCGAAGCCAGCGCCTCCACCGTCGAAATGCGCGCCGCGCTCTTGAAAGAAACCTTGCAAGTATTGGGCATTCGTAATGTCCGCATTGACGGACGCCGCGCCTTTGTCGACGGCGCGCTCGGCGCATACTCAGTCCATCTTGGCAGCGCCGTCACCCACATCATGCCCGGCGGCATGCTCTTTATCGTGCCCATCGGGGCGCAACACCGCGGGCGGCTCTTCCTTCCCTTCGCGGACGATGACCCCAAGTCCGCTGAAGTCATGAGCAAAGTCATCCTCCTCGCCCGCGACAACGACATCAAGGATCCCAGCATTCTCGCCCAAATCCGATCAACGCAATAGCCCACGACCCGCTGCGGAATTGAGGGACAGACACGTCTGCGCTCACTGTGTTCGCTTCGCTTGTGTCAGTCCCCGAATTCCGCTCGCAGACGTTTGTGGGGTGAAGTCCGCGGAATTGAGGGACAGACACGTCTGCGCTCACTGCGTTCGCTTCGCTTGTGTCAGTCCCCGAATTCCGCTCATTCTTCTGTCTTGGTTCGTCCGTGGCCGTCCGCACTCCCCGCTACGCCAACAGACTGAAGCCCTTCGCTTCGGGCTTCCCCTGGTCACCCTCGGTCGCCGCCGTCTCTTTGCCGCTCCCCCGGGTCTCCTCGAAACTCGCTTCAGTGGCGGCCTGCCGTGCCTGGGCTTCCGTACGGGCGGCTTGCGCATACACTGCGCGATCCTGCGACGAGGGATTCGCGGGGGCTACCGCGGCGCGCTTGACCACGGCCATCTTCGCGAGGGTCGCTTCCGGCGTGCGCTCCGCGCCGACGTCCATGCTCACTTCGCCCCGGGTCGCATACCGCTTCCCGTCGGGGCCCGTGGTATACGAGAAGTTCGCGCCGCCGCGCGCATACCCGCCCGCGGCCGACAGATGCGCCTGTTCGTGACGCCGCACTTCCGCGTCGCGTTGCTTCAACTCGGCGATTTGTTGCTTCTCTTCCGGGGTGGGCTCTTCCTGTCCGGCGATGCTGGGGCGCGCGTCCTTGGGAGTGTCGTCTGCATTCGCGGCACGTCCTGCCGCCTCCAAGGCCCCCGCGCTGAAATCGACGGCAACGCCGTCCGTTTCTTGCGTCGTTCCAGTTGAAGGTGGGGAGTTTGTCGTGGGCGCCGTTCCGTCGCGGCGCACCCCTTGCGTCGCCGCGTCGCGATTCTGCGCGCGGAGAAACGGGCTGACATCTTCGCCGATGGGCCGCACCGCCATAGAATGAAGATCCTCGTCGAGCGACCCTTCCGCGCCACGGCCACCCGCTCAGTGCATTCATTTTACCACATAGGCCAAGGTAGGGACGTTTCGCCGAAACGTCCGGGGATTAGCAACCAACTCGCCTGATCGTCTCACCAACGCATCCACGGGTGACCGTGGTCCGCAGGTGATTGTTAAGAGGCGCTTTCGGCGAAAGCGCCCTACCTTTGAGGCCGCCGCGGGTGACCGTGGTCTGCGGGTTATTGCTGAGAGGCGCATTCGGCGAAAGCGCCCTGCCTTTGAGGCCTTCGTGGTTCTGAAGCGATTGCCCTCGCCCATGAGCCGACGCTGCGCAAGACACAATTCACTCGCCAAATCTCGACTCGTTGCGATATGCTGGTGTTGTCATGTGATGGTGTAGTGGGCTTCGAAACCCGCCACTGCGCAGGCACGCCATCGCCTACACAGTGCGAGGGACTCCCAGGGGGCTTCCAGCGTTATGCCGACGCAACACCCGGATTGCACGTCGATAGCGACGGCGCGCGACAGCGCGGCGGACGAATTCCCTCCTGCGCACCTGTTGCTTCAATGGCACATCACGGAGCGCTGCATTCTTCGGTGTCTCCACTGCTATCAAGCGGATGCTCCTTCGGACGAACTGGATTGGCCAACGCTCTTGCGAATACTGGACCAGTTCCGCGAGCTTCGCAGGCAGATTCTTGTGCGGCGGCCCCGCAAGCAGACTCGCTTTCACATTTCCATTACAGGCGGCGAACCCTTCATTCGCGATGACGCGCTGCCTCTCCTCGAAGCGATTGCCTCGGAACGCGACGCATACTCCCTTGCCGTGTTGTGCAACGGCATGCTCATCGACGACACGCTCGCTCGCCGCTTGGCCGGATTGCGCTTGTCGTATGTGCAAGTGAGCATCGACGGCTCCGAATCCACCCACGACCGCACGCGCGGCCAAGGCGCTTATGCACGGGCCGTCGCGGGGATACGTCACCTGACGAGGCACGGTGTTCCGGTGATGCTCGCGTTTACCGCCACGCGGGACAATTGCGATGAATTCGCCGACGTGGCGCGCCTGGGCAAACAGCTTGGCGTTCGTCGCGTGTGGGCCGACCGATGCGTCCCCCTGGGGCGCGCGGGTTCAAATGAAGCGCTCGGTCCGGAGGAGACGTTGCGCCTGTTTAGGTCCATGCAACACGAGGCCGAAACCGCGCGCCGTGAACGCAGCCGCACCGAGATCGCCATGCATCGGGCGCTGCAATTTCTCCTCACGGGCGCGCAGCCCTACCGGTGCACAGCGGGTACCGGACTTCTCACCGTCATGGCCAACGGAGACGTGTGCCCGTGCCGCAGAATGCCCGTCGTCGCGGGAAACATCCTCTCGGAATCGTTAAGCGATCTATACTGGGGAAGCGTTGTGTTAAACCAATTGCGCGCGCCCGGCGTCTCACCGGTGGGGTGCGAGCGATGCTTCTATTCGAAGACATGTAGAGGGGGGCTTCGCTGTCTCGCCGCCGCAACCTATGGCGATCCGTTCGCGGCGGACCCGGGATGCTGGCTTCAGTCACGCAGACGGGATGCAGAGGCATTGGACGAAATGACAGCGAAAGTCGGAGTCGTCTAACAGAACTGGGGGAAACAGGGATGGACACGTTCGAGGGGCTTCCGACCGAAGTTGCCGAGGAACTGAAGCGATTCATCGAGGCATCCAAGACCGCCTTTGAAACCAATCTGCGGTCGATCATCCTCTATGGGTCCGCCGCCGAGGGACGCCTGCGCCCAACGTCCGATGTGAACATCATGCTTGTCCTCCGCGCATTCGATCGGGCTCAGGCCGATCGGATCCGCGAGCCGCTGCGATTCGCGCGCACGGCCATTCATCTGGCCGCCATGTTCCTCCTCGAACACGAACTCGACGAGGCGGCGGCTGCGTTCAGCGTGAAGTTCGACGACATCCGCGCACGGCATCGCATCATGGACGGCGACGACCCCTTCACGAACATGGAAGTGTCGAGGGCCGCCGCGCTCGCAAGGCTTCGCCAAGTCTTGCTGAATCTTCGCCTCCGCTTCCGCGAGCGTTACGCCTCCGTGGGCTTGCGCGAAGAGGAACTCGCGCGCACCATCGCCCAAATGGCGGGGCCGCTACGGGCGTGTGCCGCCACCCTCTGCCGTTTGCAGGGGCGAACGGTGGATAGCCCAAAGGCCGCGTTGGAATTGGTGGTCGCGGAATTGGGCAATCCCAAGTTCCAAGCCATCTTGCCGTCGATCACCGAAGCGCGCTCGCAAGGATTGCTGGAACCGGGGGTAGCGGGTGAAGTCGTCTTCGCGCTCATCGACCTTGTCGCCGCGATGCAGTCCGCCGCGAACCGGCTCGCATAAAGGAGGCACGGTCATGGCCAATCCATTCGACTTGCCGGGGCCTCAGTACCTGGTGTTCTACGGCATCCTGGGGATCGCCACGGTGACGCTCTACCTGCTTTGGGTGCGCGTAAACGAACTCTCGGGAAAACTCTACGACGTACGCGACCCCTACATGATCGCCTACCTACGCGGCGGCGCAATCGAGGTAATGCGCATCGTGCTGGTTTCGTTGATCGACCGCGGCCTTCTCAAACAAGTGCGAGCGGGAGAGATCGAGGTCAGCAACGCAAAGGCCATCCAGACTGTCCGACGCCCCATCGAGCGCGCGGTCCTCAAAGCTTGCGAGTCTCCGGTGAAAGTGAGCACCTTGCTATCGAGTTCCAAAATGAGCGGCTTCTCGCCCCTCTGCGAAGAGTTCCGAGCCCCTCTCCAAGGCGCGGGGTACATCGTGTCGACGGTGACGCTCACGCGGCGCTTGCTGCCCTTCCTCGTGGCCAT
>JBAZRU010000512.1:0-5507 GCA_041662805.1 Candidatus Hydrogenedentales bacterium
CAACTGCTGCTTCTTCTCTTGTCCGCGGCGAACGTGAATGTACTTACGAATCCCACGTTTACGGATAGTATCGCCGGGTGGACGAGCACTGCGCCGGGCGTTCCGATGGCGGAGGGTCAAGAGGACGGCAAGAGCGTCGCGCACATTACGGTGCCTGCCGGCGCGGAGGTTGGATATCCGGCATTGATACAGGTCATTGACGCGCAACCGGGCGACTTGCTTGAGGCGCGCGGGGAGGCGAAGGGCGTAGGAATCTCCGGCGGCGCGGGTGCGTACATGAGCATCGATTTCTTCAATGCTGACGGGAATCGAATCACGTTTTCGCAGTCGGGACCGGCGCGTCCGCAGGGCCAATGGAAGGATATATCGGTCGACACGATCGTTCCCCCGGGCGCGGTGCGCACGCGGTTGTGCCTGTTGCTGAATGGACGAGGAGACGCCTACTTCGCGAATATGAGTCTGCTTCGAACCCCAGGTGTATACGGCGCTCCACCGGAGGGACCGGTTACGCTCACCGTGACGGACCGCGTAGCCTGCGCTTCGCTGATGGGTTTCGGGGCGGAAGATGATGGTTGGTTCTACAACGAGGAGAACAAGGCCCGCGGCGTGACGGACGAAGATATCGCGTTGCGCGAGGAACGCATTGCGTGGATGGACCCGGATTGGATTCGGATGTTCTTCTGGTACAAGGACTGGAATCCAAGCGGCGATTGGGAGACCTTCGAGTTCGACTCGCCCAACATGCAGAGCCACTACCGCACCCTGGACCTCTATCAGAAACTCGGCGCGCGCGTGAATGTCGTGGGGGTCGAATGGGGCGTGAAGGATCCCTACGGCGATCCGGTCAAGGCGGGGCGCGCCATCGGTGCGTTGCTGGAGCACCTCGTGAAGGTGAAGGGCTACACGTGCGTGCGCGACTGGACCCTGACCAACGAGCCCAACGGATACTTCGTAGCCACGGGGTACGACTTTAGGCGATTCCGTGAAATGCACGAGCAGGTGAAGAGCGAGATAGCGCGGCGCGGCTTGCCGGTGGGGATTGTCGGAAGCGACGACACGAACGGCGGCGTGAATTGGTTCGAGCAGTGCGTGACGGACCCAGTGTATTTCGGATTCACGGACTACTATGCGTCGCACCGGTATTTTCAAGTCTCCGAGCGTCCTTTGACGTATCGCTTCTATGATGAACACCTCGGGCCGTTGGAGAAGGCCGACCCCAAGAAGCAGTTGGTTGTGGCGGAGTTCGGTTTCCAGGACGGGCGCACCGAGGGGGCTATGATCAACCCGGTAATGGGCGAGTATCCCTACGCCGTGTGGGTCGCGGCATTCGTGATACAGGGTCTCAACCGAGGCGTGTCGGGCTATTCGATTTGGTGTATGCACCAGATGTACTACCCTGGCGGCGGGTTCATGACTTACGGCCTTTGGGAGTATAAGGATAGCAATTGGAAGCCGCGCCCCGTCTACTACGCGTGGAACCCCCTCACGCGGTTTACCGAGCCCGGCGACCAAGTGCGCGTCTGTGAGTCCACCCATCCCAATTACGTGTCGGCGTCGGTAGCCGGAAAGACGTTGTTCTGGGTAAACCAGGGCGACAGCGAAGCGGAAGTTCATCTCGCCGGATTCGAGGCAAAGCAAGTCCGCGTCATGACCGAGGCAACCCTGTCGGGTGACCGCGATTGCGGGACCCTCGTGCCACTGGAGGGCGGAACGTTCAAGGCGCCTGCGATGAGCTTCGGGTACGCGCGGGAAGGGGAGTAGGTAGGGCGCTAGGGGAGCATTTCGCTCTTTGTCCCTCTATTGACCTGGCTAGTGAGGCGTAGATTGTGTTTTGACTGTAACTCAAAACGAAATTTTGCCTTTGGGAAGGGCGACATAGAGGAGGTCGAGAGGAAGGCAGGTTTGGGAACAAATTCGTCAAATCAACACAGGAAAGCCTCGCCCAATTGAACGTGAATCTCAGGTCAGGGGGTGCCGAGCTAACAGGATGCTCAATTCGAGCGAAAACATGGCGGCAGTCCGAACTTTGATTTCCTCTGATCTGTCTAGCATTCGCGTAAGCAAAGCTTGTCGGATGCCAGGTTCGGATGCTCTGCCTGCCAGAGCTAGCTGCGCATGCATTCTCACGAACCACTGTCTGTCTTGCGCTAACTTTACGATTGAGTCGTAAACGTCTGAGGTAAGCGGCTGCCATTTGAGTGCCTTTAGCGCAACATTGCGGACATTTGAGGATCTATCTCGAAGGCAATGGATAAGTGCAGTGCGAACAGACAATTCCATCACTTGACCTGTGAGAGACTCGGCGACACTGCTGCGCACGAACCAATCCTTATCTTTGAGTCGTCTGAGAAGCGCATCCCGGACATTGGGCTTCGCTGCAACGCTCCCCAGTGCAAGCGCAGCAGCGGAGCGTACTCCTTGCTCCTTGTCGTCTAGACACTGCAGCAATGCAGTTTCTATATGCGAATAGTCCGCGACTGACCGAAGGGCTGTCGCAGCAGCAGCTCGGACAAGACAATCGGGATCTTGTAGCCGCTCGAGCACGGCCTCACGTATGACAGATGAAACGCTGCACGTTTGCTCCAATGACTTCACGGCGGCCCAACGAGTTTTGGCCTTCTTGTCTTTGATACAGGTTAGAACTGAAGAGAGAATTGCAGGATTGGCTGCTTCGCTCTCGATTGACCTTGCCGCTGCCCAAGCCACCTGTGAGTCCTTATCTCTCAAGAGCCTAACCAAAGCACTCTGAACTTGTGGGTCTGCCGCCGCTTTCTGCAGCGACTCTGCTGCAGCTTGTCGCACAAACGGGGCAGGATCTCTGAGTTGCCGCAACAGCGCCTTTCGTACAACGCCCTCCGATGCGTACTTCCCCAGAGCCATTTGGACAGCCCAACGCGCCATGGGATTCTTGACTTTGAGAAAGCTCAGCAGAGCTTCACAGATCCCTGAATCAGACGAAAGCTGTGATAATGCACCCGCCGCATGTAACGCGACGTTAATTTCCGTATCTCCCAAGGAGCGTAGCAGAGCCTGCGTTACACTTGGCGTAGATGCCTGGCATTCGAGGGCATCCACAGCAGCGATTCTAACTCGGGGGCTCCTGTCTGAAAGCCGCGCCAGGAGAGCGTCGCGGATTAACGGTTCTGATGCGTGCTTCTTAAGTGCCTTTACAGCGACAACGCGCACCTGTACGCGTTTGTCTCTAGAGTGTCGAGTCAACTTGTCGAGAAACATCGCGTTGTCAGACAGTCTTTCAAGCAGCGGAACCAAATCCAGTAACGGAGTTCCCTTGCTGAATGTCTCAAGTACAGGTTGGGAAAAGAGCTGCGCGGGTACTTGTCTTTCCCATCGCGCGATAGCTCGAACACACATGGCAACTCGGATCTCATCACTTTCACGAAGAGATTGCCAAGCCCAGCGCACGAGCCGTTTCCAGATCGGAGAAGTCTGTGATATCGGATGAGAGCCGACCCCGTACCATGTTAAGCAAGTTGTCTCGGCGTGAAAGAGGTACTTGTTGAGTGGATGTTTTTGGCCGAGAACCAAGGAGCAGACGCGTTCGATATGACCAGCCAGTTCATTTCCTCCGAGAATATAAAGGAACCACAGTTCGCTCCAGTCAGGATGATCCCAGTACTGAGCGAGCAAAGCGTCCGCTTCGTTTCGAGGCAACGTCAGAAGTGCTCTGGCTGCATAGAACTCCTGGAATGTCAGATGAAGAAAGCCGAATAGCGCGGGACCACGAGCGACCAAGACGCCGATAAGGTCCTCGCTCGCAGCGATGAGGCGCTGAATTTCAGTCCCTCTCTCGCGGCCTACATAGCCCCACTTTTCGAGAAGGGGCACCGCCTCCTGTTCTAGATTTTCACTGCGAAGACTAACAACTCCCTTTTGCATGCAGCGGAGTGCAAGCAGATTCAAGAAGTCAGAGAGGTAGTTCCCTGGCATTGAATCCTTGAGCGACCTATCCATGAGGCGGTGGCGAATCCAAGTGTCTCGGAGAACTCTATCCGCGTGAACGAAGAATTCCCATCGGTCTTCAGGAAGTCGGCGCTGCGTCTTGTAGAAAAGGACTGCAAGCGTAAGCAGAAGCGCATTGCGAGCTATACGAGTGAGTCCGGTGTCGTCGAGGAGGGACTTGACCATTTGCTGAACATCAAGTGACACACTTTCTTTTTTTAACAAGACATCAGACCACTTTTGGAGGATTGCCAAGATCTGATCGTCGGAGAAAGGACTGAGGTGGAGGATCTGCCATGCTCTGCCCATGGCAACGGTAGGGCTCGCACTTGGTCTTGAGGTGAGCACCCACTTATCAGTTTGTCGTTGAGTCGCCATTGAGTCAATCTGCTTTCGTAAGGAATCGCGCTGATATGGGTCACGGATTTCGTCAATCCCGTCGAGTAACCAAAGCACAGGCTTAGTTAGCCAGGCGGTCACGGACCGAGAGTCAGCTTCACACAGTTTTGGCAATGCTGAGTGTAGATACTCAGCAAGGCGTGCTTCGCCTCCCGGCATGTCGTCCTCCCAAAGGCTAAGTCGAATATAGACAGGCAGTGGATGACTCTGCGGATCACGCTGCCACCGTTCTACTGACTCCAGAGCCCAGTACTGAAGAAGTGTTGACTTGCCTTGGCCTGGTTCGCCAATGATAAGGAGTTGATTACAGTATTCGAGCCATTCGCTTGCAACCTTGGGTCCGGGCATTTTGCCCAAGAGGCCCTGCTCTCTGCAGTGTCGTTCACCTTCTCGATGGTTGTATATGTACTCGGTCACACTCTCTCCCAGTAGTCCGGAGTTATTGTCGTCATTGGGCGACTCGATAGGTCCCTGATGTCGTGACGACTCATACGGTTCGAGGTCGGGCATAACGAATATTTCGTACAATGAAATGTCGTCACGAGCGTAGCCAGGACCTGGGAGGTAGAGGGCGCTGAGGTTGGCTGTGCCGAATCTTGCCCGAAGTGCCGCTGCATATTGTGCTCGGTCATAAGAATCATCTATGCGGGATGCAGGACGCATCGTAGCTGATGATGTGCTCTTTGACTTGTATGTCTCATAAAGTGCGTCGAAAGCATGCGACCAATCACTCTCCCTATGAATCGGAATAGCCTCGAGCTTGTCGCGAGCATCAAGCAACTTGATTTCCTCTTCATGAATCTGCCACATCCACGCGTATACGCGTTTCTCGCGACCGGTGGTCATGTCACGGACGAGAGTCAGGAGTTCGTCAATATTTGGATCGGATAGACTGTATCCGACGAAGAGAACTGTCTTTTCGAGCAAGTGGCTCGTTAGTTTGTGTGCTGCTCGGGGGTTCTTCTGCGTCCAACGCCGATAGTCCTCACGTGTCAGGGTATGTGGGCAATTCAGTGTTCCGTGAATATGGAGTAGCGGCGGAGAATCTTGCTCGCTTCGAAGCCGGTCGTAGTCGTTTTCGCAGGAGATGGGGACCTTTTCAAAGAGACGTGCGAGAAGGCCGTCATAATTGGTTGTGTAGACGGCTT
>JBAZRU010000513.1:0-5498 GCA_041662805.1 Candidatus Hydrogenedentales bacterium
GGGCGTTGCCTATTCGATGGCCTTGGCGGGCTACCAGCTTTTTCCAGAGTATTGGACCGCCGTGAACATGTCCGTTTGTCGTTCGGACCCCAAGGCGGGCTTACAGGCGGGGCAAGTATGGGAAGGGACCGATGACCTGAACGAAGTGCTGGGCGAGCTTCAACAGCTTAGCGATGGGAGCCCGAACGCGCACGTCTGCATGAACGGTTTCTTGTCCTTGTCTTTTTCCTACCTCTATTTCCCGTGGGGTTTCACTTCGGCTTCGCAGATGTGCGACGTGTTGAAGGCCCGCGCGGGGAAACTGTATTCCACGGAAGTGACAATAAACATAGTCCCGGAGAATTCCGCTCTTCAGCAATACGGCTGCACGTTTCCGGTGATGACCGTGAAGCACGCGGGCACCACCACGGACTACTGGGACATCGATCTGGACAGCACGGCGGGCGGTTCGTATCCGTTCGACGACGACGGCGCGTCGGCCCTGCCGGACAAGTACTACCGTCTACGCGAAGGGATTGAGCGGTTCTTCGTGACGGACATCAACAACCCGGCCGCGAGCGCACAGGCGCAGAGTGACCTGCCGGTGATGTTCGACGCATGGTCCAACGGCACGGGCTTCTATTCGAGTGTTCCGGAATACGCAATGAACAACGCCGTCAACATGAACCACGTCCCGGGCGGATCGAACGTAATGTACATGGACGGGCACGTGGAGTTCGTGAAGTTGGGCGCCGTTCCGGTGTTTCCGGGCAATCCGTTTACGTACGCAATGCCGCATGCTTCCGGCGCGGCGATGGACCAGTTCAACGATCTGATCTCGCTGATCTCGATCGCCGGTGGCGGATTGTAGGATCCAAGCAAGAAGCGCCCGCGTGTAGCGCATGCATTAGCCCATTTCAATCTGCATATACGCAGACTTCGGGGTGGTCAAGGAAGGCGTCGCGGCTTATCGCCGCGACGCCTTCGCATTCATTCAAAGGTAGGGACGTTTCGCCGAAACGTCCGGCAGGGGCAGGGACGTTTGGCCCAAAGGTGGGGACGTTTCGCCGAAACGTCCGGCTGTTATCCCCTCCGCCCTAGAGCCACGGCGCGCCGGCGGCGTCTTCCGTGCAGCAACTCGACAAGGCGGCGTTGATTCGTGCCGCGAGGTCTTTGCAGTCTGCCGCGGAATACCACTGGTTCATGTTGATGCTGATGACGCGGTCGAACAGGTCGTCGGCCACGGGGCAATCCCCGCGCGCGTATTCGACCTTTCCGCCGTTCGCGGCGTAGTGAGGGCAATGGAACGAGCAGCCGTGTTCGGTGGCTTTGGTCTTGAGCATGACGGGGTACATGTAGGAATAGATGTGCCAATCGGCGGGGGCGTCCTTGCCGCGCATACTACACGCGACCCCTGCTTTGCGCAGGGCCTTGACGGCGCGGTCGCCGAGTTCGAAGGACTCCGGGTAGAACCGCAGCAAGTAGCCGACTTCGCCCGCGGGATCGTTCGAGGTCTGCGGGCGAATCTCTTTGTAGGTCTTGAGCGATTTGGCCATGCGCTGCCGGACGGTCTGGAACCGCTTGATCATCGCGGGCATCTTGCGCATCTGGACCACGTCGACCGCAGCTTCGAGTTCGGACATGCGGTAGTTCGAACCGCAGTAGATCTCGCCTTCGTAACGCGGAAGCGCGAACCGTTCGGGACGCCACAACCCGCCGCATTCGGCGAGGGCGTTAGCGCGGTCGAACAGGCGCTTGTCGTTGGAGATGAGGAGTCCGCCTTCGCCCGCGCCGACGATCTTGTAGGCGGCGATACTGAAGATGCCGATATGGCCGATAGTGCCCACGGGCTTTCCGCGATACGTCGCGCCGCAGGATTGCGCGCAGTCTTCGATCACGATCAGCTTGTGCTTCTTCGCGATCTTCATGATCGGGGCCATGTCGCAGACGCCGCCCATGACGTGCGTCGGCGCAATGGCCACAGTCCGCTTCGTGATCAACGCTTCGAGCTTCTTCGGGTCCATGTGAAGCGAATGGTCGACGTCGCAAAAGATCGGGACACCTCCCGAGGTCACTACCGCCGCGGAGGTCGCGAAGAAACCGATGGCGGGGCAGATGACTTCCGTGCCGGGGCCGACGCCCGCGGCGACCATCGCGCTGTGCAACGCGCCCGTGCCGGAGCTTGTGCCCAGCGCGAACTTGACGCCGAAGAGTTCGCGGGCCGCGCGTTGAAACGCCTGCACCTTCGTCTCCTTCAACGGCGAATAGTAGTTCGCGAAGAAGGGCCCTTCACCCCAGTCTTCCTTCGAGACGACCGCGCGGATCTTCTTCAGCGCGGATGCGGACAGCCCAAAGCGTTCCGCCACGGACATGAATTCTTCGACGCCGATCTTCGGCTCGCCGCGCCGCGCCACGCGCGTGGTGGCAAGTTGGCTGCCAGCCAACGCTTTCTGTTCCTTTTCACGAACCTTCTTCATGGTGTCCCCCTATCCGTGAGGCGCCCCCTGCGCCTTTCTGTTATGGTTGAACGTCTTTGACACAACGAAATCCAATTGTCGCACATCGATCGAGCCCAGGCCACATCCGGATGAACTTTGCGTGCGTGTCGCACGGCTGCGGCCCGCTGGGAGCGTACCATCCGCTGCCCTTCGCGGTAAACCACGAACCGCCGCGGAGAATGACAAAGCGCGTGTGGCCATCGTCGCGCTCGCTTTCAGTCCATTCCCAGACGTTGCTCGCCATGTGGTAGCAACCGAACGGGCTGCGCCCGGCGGGCAGCGAGCGGACCGGCGCCGGCCCCGCGGCGTCGGTTACACAATACCTCGGATCGAACTCCGTGCCCCACGGCCACTTTCGCCCATCCTCGCCTTGCGATGCGAGCTGCCATTCCGCCTCCGTGGGTAGGCGTTTACCGGCCCACGTCGCGTAGGCGCGTGCGTCGTCGAGGTCGACGTAGACGACGGGAAGGTCGGCAATGTCGGCAGAAGGCGCCGCGCCGCGCCAATGCTTGAGGAAGTTCTCGGGATGTGTGGGCTTGTACTGCGTCGCGTCGAGAAAGGTCTTGTACTCGGCGTTGCTTACTTCCGCCTCGTCGATGAAGAACGGCTTCAGCGAGACTTCGCCGAAGTCATGCGTGATCGTGCCGTCGCACGGCGAGCCCCACAGGTTGTCGCGCCACTTCTCCTCGGGAGTTCCGGGATCGGGATAGCACCCGCATTCGCGGCGCTCATGCGTCACCGTCATATCGAACGTCGTCGCCGGCACGAAGACCATGCCCTTGGGCAGCGCGTCTCTTGGCGCGAGCGGCGTGAGAGAAACGGGGGCGGAATCGACGACGCTGCGCTGAGCGTTGCGTTGGGCGTTGGGAGAGGGGGCGTCGAACGGTTGCGTCCACTGGGCGCGTGCGTCAGATGAGGCATTTGCATGAATGACGGCGATGCAGCTTAACGGGGCGGCGGAGCCGGTGAGGTGTATAGAAGACAGAAGCGTTTGTGGGGCAGCCGCTCCCGGCCGCCCCTCATCCGCCGTGGTCACGGGTTTGCCGTTCCACGCGTCCCAATAGATGTCGCCTTCGCGCTTGGGGAGCGCGAGCAATGGGCGGTCGTTAATCGCGTTACCGGGGGCGTAGATCGTGTATACATCGATTCCGTCGCTTTGCCAATGGTGCGCGTAGAGGCCGGGCTGCAATGTGGGATAGAAAGGATCCCAGTCGTCGTTAGCGAAGACGGGGGCGAATCGCTTCAGGACAGTTGACGCGTGGGTCCACAATACGCGGTCGGACTCGGGCCAGGGGTTGTAGGTCCCAAACACGTTTTCCCATACCAGCATGCCGCTACCGTTGAAGAAGGCCGTTTCGATTTCGCGCGCGTGGGACGTGTCCCAGCGGCGCACCTGGTGTTGCATGTGGCGTGGTTCGATCCATTTCAGATGCAGCATACCCGGAGGCGCGGGGTCGTCCAACCATTGGGCCCAGGAGAGCGTGCAGACGGGGAGTTGCTCGATGGCCGGGTGAATCTCCGGGGCGAATACCACGCCGCGCCGCACGGCGTCCATCTCGCCGCGCCATTGCGGACCGGCGCCCGTCATCGTGTCCAGGAAAACGCCGTCGGCCTCAAGCGCGCCTACGAGCGTGGCGACGGCCTTTTCGTCGGGAAGCTCCTCGCGGCGCGTGCCGGTGTCCCAAGGGTTGTAGTCGACAAAGACTTTGACGCCGCGCGCATGCGCCTTGCGCACAAGGTCGCGAAGACCGTCCAGCCCCCCGGGCATGTCGCGGTACATGTCGATCTGGTTGCGGTCGTCGAAGCCGAGTCGCGGATAGCCTTGCCACAAGACGATGGCGTCGTATCCCCCGAATTCGCGCACGCCGTCGTCGAGGAAGGAATCTAGCGTATAGGCACCCCGCTCCGGGTCGTAGAAGGAACGGTCGTACAGGAAGGTGAAGTGGCATGTATAGACTCTGATTGTCCAGGCAAGGTCCGGCCGGTCGTAGAGCGAACGGTCCAGTCCGTGGGGCTTGCCGCTCGCCCGGACTTCGTCGCGATAAGCGTGCAGGGCCTTCAGCCACTCGGCCCGGTCGTCCTCGGGGCGTGGCGCGGCGATAAAGTGGGGAGAAATGCGGAGTGCCGGAGGAGCCGCGAAGGCGGTAACGGCAAAAAAGATACAAAGTACCGTGCGACAGAGTGGATGAGATGGACGCATGAGTCCTCTTGGCCGTTCCGAGTTCCTTTTGGTCCCTTGAGTCCTTCCGAGTTCCTTCACGCCCTCGGATGAAACTGCCGATGCGCCTTGCTCAGCCTATCCGTACTCACATGCGTGTAGATCTGCGTCGTCGAAATACCGGAGTGGCCAAGCATTTCTTGGACGGCGCGGAGGTCGGCGCCATTGTCGAGGAGGTGGGTCGCGAAGCTGTGCCGGAGCATGTGGGGCGTCACGTTTTGCCGGATGTTGGCGGCGCGTGCGTAGCGCTTCACGACCTGCCACACGGTGGAACGGCTCATCCGCTTGCCGGACTTTCCGAGGAACAGCGAGTCGGCCTTCACTTGGCCTTCGTTTCGCAGGGCAAGCCACGCGCGGATCCGCGCCGCCGCTTGCGAACCCAGCGGCGCTAGCCTGACTTTGGAACCCTTGCCCCGGACCCGCACCGCGCCCTCGTCGAGCGACACATTCCGCAGGGGTACGTTGGCGAGTTCGGAGATGCGCAGTCCGCACGAGTAGAACAATTCGAGGATAGCCGCGTCGCGCACGCCCTCGGGCTTCGATTGGTCAACGGACGCCAGCATCCGCTCGATCTCGTCGTGCGACAGCACGTGCGGCAAGGTGCGGCTAAGCCGTGGCGCGTCGAAGCCTTCCGTTGGGTCGGCGGTGGTCACCCGCTCGTCGCGCAGAAATGCGTGAAACCGGCGGATCGCGCTCAGGTGACGCGCGGCGGACCGCGCGGAGAGGCCGTGCCGGCGCAGGTCAATCAGGTGGTCGAGAATAAGGTCCCGCGTGATAGCCGCGGGGTCGTCGGCTTTCACGCG
>JBAZRU010000514.1:0-5491 GCA_041662805.1 Candidatus Hydrogenedentales bacterium
TTCGCCAACGGCTGCTGGCTCGTGACGTTGTACGAATAGGTAGCGTCTTCGCGATTCACGTAGTCCGTGAGCGGCGAGGCATATGCCACACCAATGGACCACGTCACAACCGCAACGATCGAAAAGCGACATATCCGATTCACGTGAGTCTTCTCCCATATTCGTGCCCGCGTAGTGCGCGTGCTGTCCAGGACACCTTGCCGTGTCAATGCGCGACAGTCTACCACAGCCTTGGCGTAACAAGAAGAGTGCGATTGGGCTCGAATGAGCCGTACTACGCTTCTTCGCCCGGCTCGACGACGACCGCCGCATACGCCTCAAGTTTGGCGATTCGCACGCGCACTTTGCCTCCCGAGGACTCCGTGGTTATGGAAGCTCGTCGGCACGTTATCCGGGGGGACGGATAGGGCGTCTCAAAATCGATTGCGACATCGTTCACCGCGGGAATCTCATGCATACGCGGCATATCATGGGCAAGCGATGTCCGGTTGGCGAGGTGAATGACGGTCCGCTCGGGCGTCTTCTGATGCCACACTGTGACTTCGATACTCTTTGGAGCCTTCACCACCACTTGCCGTTCCGGCAATAGCCGATCAATGTATTGCGCCATTCGGTCGCGCGCATGGACCAGGCCATGGTTAGCGTAATACCGCCCCAAGCCAAAAGCGACATACTCGACTTGCCCGGCGCCCGCCGCCTGCACTACGGCCAAAGGCCACTCCGTGGGCTCCATGGGGAACGGGTCCATGTATCCCGCTACCGACCCGGCAGGGTCCGTGGCGACGCGGCGCGCCAAGACTTCGCCCGATGCGACAATCTGCTGAAACACACCCGATGCCGGTTCGGGCTCGCTCGCTCCGTCCATGGCGAAGGAACCTTCAATAGCCCCTTTGCGCACGATGCCGAAAAGCTCGCCCAAGGCAAAGTCTGCACGCGGAAAACCGTGCTCATCCCCGAGAGAAGTCTCGCCCGTGGCCAGCAAATGTCCGCCGGCACGCGCGTACGCGGCCACCGCCGCGCAGAACGGCTCGCTCACGAATGCGATGTTTGGGAGAATAACCAAGTCGTATTGTGCCAAATCCTCGGCAGACGCCACGTTCTCTGCCACCACGAGTTCAAAAGGTATGTGTTCTTCGATCAGGACGCGCGACCAACCATCGAGTTCCTGGGACCAATCCATTCGACCCTCGCGGAAATACTTGCGCGTGGCCCAGGAAAACACAAGCGCCACGTTGGCAGCCGGTTCGGATTCCGCATGCAGGTCCGCGTCTTCCATAAAGAGATCAAGTCCTTGCCGCACCGTCTCCAGCAATCGCTTGGAGCTGGTGGTGTCGGGATAGGCGCCCACGCAGCACGGACCCAGCACGCTGCAGCCGTTGGCCTTCGCGCTCGCCGCGCTCACCTGCCATGCCGTCAGCGGCACGGACAGGTGGGCATGGTCCGGCGATGTAGATGTCAGCAATTCGCACGACGGCTTCCCGATGGCCCGGTGCCACCGTATCGTCAGATCCGACGCATGAAGGTTATAGAAGATCTCCGAAACGTACAGATCAAGGTGCGGAAGCCAATTTGCGTCGAAGCCATAGATGGGCGACAGCCAGAGGGGGTTCTGTCCGTTGTGTGCGGCGAAGACGCCGTGCTCGCGCAATACCGCGGAGACTTCTCCGATAAGCGATGCGCTGCATTCGCTACGCCAATCGATGAATTCGCGCCAGTGCGCGGCGATTGCTTCATGCGTAATCTCTTTCGCGCCGCAAATTTGTTCGAGCGTCGGTCGACAGTATTTGCAAACGCAAACGCCACTGTTGAAGAACATGTCCAGGTGAAAGCCGTCGGGATGATAGCGCTCGACGATTTCGCGCGCGACTGCAACTACCTGCGCGCGCCGCGGTGAATTGATGCACGCGAAGCGCCATTTGCCACCGGGCACTTGTTGCACTCGCCAATCCGGATTGTTGGGGTCTGCCCATGAGGCAAGCGGAAACTCCGTCTCCGCCTGCCCGCCCAGGGGAACCACGTACCAATCAGGGTGACGCGACTCCAACCAATTGATGTAGGCGATGACCTTCTGCCCCTGCGCCTGCAACCGCGAGGAGACTTCGCCGAAGTAATCCCGCCCTTGCAGCTTCGGGTGCATGGGCCAAATTTTGCTGGGGTAGTAGGCTACGCTGAACTGGTTGGCCGCGTACACCGCGACGATTTCCGCCCCGGTGCTTGCCATTTCCGCGGCAATGCGGTCCGGGTCATATTTCGCGAACGCCGTCTCCTGATCGTTTAGCGCATACTGGTCGTACCAATAGATTCGCTGGCGTTTCTTCAGCCAATCATGCGAAGTCTTAGCGTCGGCGGAAGTCTTCGCGACGGACGCTGCTTGCCCAATCTCTGCTGCTTTGGCCTTCGTACTGTTCGCGGCGATTCCCACGGCCCCAAGCGCTCCTAGCTGCAAAAGGTCTCTACGCGTTATCAACATAAAATTGCATCCCTTCAATCTCTTGACTTTCGGTCGCCATGCCATGACGATAGATAGGCAACCATGCCGTTGGCAACCGCGTTCCTACGTTCACGCGACTCGGAGAATCCACCATGAGCGATCTGCTGGTGTTCCGCGACCTCTCCATGATAACGGACACCCTTGAAAACGAGGCTGACTTCGCACGGATAGTAGCTTCCCATCATGCACCCCGCGCGGCCCACCGGTGACAAGCACAACTAGCACGAGCAAGCGCAACGCACGGGAGCAGTTTCCGTGATTGCCCGTTGGTTTTCCCTACCGTATCGCCGCATGTATCTCGCCGCTTTCCTATTGGACTTCTCCGTGGCTATTGGTTTGACCGCCATGCCCTTCTTCATCTATCAGCGCCTCAATGGAGGGGTTGCGCTATCGGGAACCGTTGGGGCGGTCCAGATGGCCGTGTATGCGGCAGGTTGCTTCCTATCGGCCGGGTTCGTTTCACGGGCTCGCAACAGCCTGAACTGGGCCTTGCTCGGCGTAGGCATCTACGCCCTGCTCTTCGCGCTCGTGCCCTGGGCAAGCAGTCCCGCCTTGTGCATCGTGACCGCATCCCTCCCCTTTCTGGGTCTGGCCTTGGCGTGGCCCGCAATGCAGTCGTGGTTGGGACGCGAACCGGACCCGACGGTGCGCGCCCGGCATATTGCCGGTTTCAACACTGCCACGGCCTTCGGCTTCACCTTTAGCCCACTCCTTGCAGGTCCCTTATACGATACGGACTTCCGCCTGCCATTCGCTGCCCTCGTCGCACTCGGTGCTACCGTCCTGTTCCTCATCGTGTCGCTTTCACGAACAACAACGCACACGGCGCCCGGACATCGTGAAGGCGAAGACTCAGCCGAAACTGAGCCAGCCGGAATCAGCACGGGACTTTTGTACGCCTCATGGGCAGCCACTTTCACAGCCAACGGGCTTTTTGCCGCAATGCGATCGGTTTATCCAATGCGCGTGAACGAACTTGCCTCCAGCGGGTCTCTTACCCTCTTCCGCGATTTCCGCCCCGCATTGCTTGACGCCGTCGGCCCTGCCACAACCTACTCTTGGCTGGCCTTTCTGCTGTCCCTCGCCACCGTAGTGTGCTTCGCTATCTTTGGACGAACCCGCGCATGGCGGGGACGTTTTTCGATCCTCTTCGCTAGCCAACTTGCCGCCGCCGCATCGTTCCTGTTGTTGAGCCAGGCCCGAAGCCTCGCCATGATGGTCCTGTGTTTTGTTGTCGTCGGGGCCAACTTCGGCGTGTGCTTCTTTGCGAGCCTTTACTACAGCCTCCTTCATGCTGAAACGCGCCACCGTCGCGCCGCAATAAACGAGGGTGCCTTGGGCGCGGGCGGCTTCGCCGGCGGCATTGGGCTGGGCTATGCCGCCGGGAATGTCGGGATTACCGAGGCATTCCAATGCACGCCACTTTTTGTTCTACTCGCCATTGCTGTGCAGTTTCTCCTGCTGCGTATCGCCGGATTCTCGCGCACATCCGGGCGCAAAGATGCGAGCAACGCGTCTTCATCGTGACGCTTGGATCGAGTGGTCAGCAAAGCCAAAAACCGCCCAAGCGACTTTGTCTGCAAACGTCACCGTTGCTCGTTGAACAGTGATCGGAAAGCCGGTCAACACCCACTACCGGGTGACAAGACCTCTTCATCCCGCTTCGGCTTATCCCGAAAACGCTTCCGGTAATCGCTTGGAGTCATCCCCCGCATCTTGTGAAAGATTCGCACAAAATGTGGCGCGTCCGCATATCCCAAGCTGAATGCCACTTCCGTTACCGATTGTTCGGCGTGCAACAGCAGCCAGCAAGCGTGTTGGATTCGCCGTTGCTGGAAATACTGCAAGGGGCTTCGCCCCACAGACTCGGAGAATTGTCTCACGAATGAAGTCACCGACAACCCACAACTCTGTGCCAGCGCGGAAGCACGAAAAGGCTCGCCTGTTGCGGCTGCACGTTCGATCAATCGCAACGCTTCGAGGACTTCCTGCCTCATCCCTCCCCCGGTTCCTTCCATCTCCGTTTCCGCATAGGAGCGCCCCAAAGTAATCATCAACTTACCCATGCACCGCTTGAGATAGGGCAACGACGGTGAGGAATGCTCCAGTTCCAGCACCATCGCCCGCAAGTCCTCAAACGCGAGGGCCATGTTCTGCTCAGTCAGCTTGAAGTGCTGTACCGGAAGATCGGCCGTCGTCCCCGGCGGCCCCTGTGCCAAGAAGAGCGGAAGCACGCCCGGCTCAGACCACAATTCCTTCGCCTCGTGCACCAGCCATTCGGCCAAGTAAACGCACTCCATTCGATGAATACCGTCGATTTGAGACCATGCATGCGTTTGGCCAGGGGCACTAATCACCACATCACCTCGAGAAAGTGGCGCCACATAGAGCGGCGTGCGATGTAGCGCCGTGCCCCCGAGTATCAGAAAAATCTCAAAGTGCTGGTGGTCGTGCGGACATATCTCGCGCTGCACTTCCGGTGGACTCAGTTCGGCCTCGCATCGATAAGCCGGGTCCAGATACGTCGGAGGGACTCCCCCGTCCAGTCGCGCAAACGCATGCGACATGACACGTATAGGCACGCGTACAGACAAATGGTGTCTTTCCCGCGTGATGGTCCGTTCTGCTATGAGCACATGCGGCTGACTCATTTTGGCAATGCCACCTAAAACCTCATTCGTTCAAACAAGCGACCCAAAACCTTCAAGCGCCCCAAGCCTTCTTCTTGTTACACTATATCAACCGCCCCGAAAGGGCAACGTGACCGTGGTGAGCTTCATGACTTCATGCTTATACGGCCTGTCTCCGCCAAGCCTGCGAGGTAGAGTACCGCGTAGAAACTGAAGTACCACAAGGCATTTTCTCCAATTTGGTCGCGCGCCTTCGCGCACGATCGGCGCGGAAGTGAATGCCGAGAAGCGGCCGTTCTCCCATCGAGACAGTAGGCCTATATCGATACCTTTGGCTGCAGGGCCGGATTTCCCGAATCATTCGAGAGGA
>JBAZRU010000515.1:0-5471 GCA_041662805.1 Candidatus Hydrogenedentales bacterium
ATTGACCTCCATCCAGTTCGGTCATGATGCGCTGCAATTTCGTGCGGGCCCGCCACACTTGCACCTTGACCATGGAACGGGTCCACCCGAGGAGCTCGGCGGTTTCCTCGACCGAGCGCTCCTCAAGGTATCGAAGCGTGAGGACGAGCCGGTCGCGGGGCGGAAGCAAGGCCAAGGTTTGGTGGAGCAACTCGGCGGCCTCGCCGGGCGACGCCTCCGACGGGCTGGTTGTCTGATGCCACTGCTCCGCGACGCTCCGTTGGAGTTCGGCATCGCGGCGATTCTTGCGCCAATAGCGGTACCCGACCCGGAGCGCGACGCGCGACAGCCAATGCGCGAACGGGGCCTCGGCGCGGTACGTGTGAATGCTCAGGTAGGCCTGCACGAACGCGTCGTGGACGAGTTCGGCGTGAAGGGCATGGTCGCGCGTGTAGCGCCACATGATGGCCGCGACGTGCGCCTGGTTCCGGTCGATGATGCGGCGAAGGGCCGAATCGTCACCGCGCATGCATGCGGCCACGTCGGCGCAATCGGCGTCGGATGGGGGCAAGGGGTCGGGTCTCGATTCCGCAACGTGCATGACGAGTAGCTTGCCGGGGTTCAGCCAAGGAAACAAGCCGCGCGGACTCGGATTGGGCCAAGGGCTATGGATGGCGATTGAGAGCATGTCTGGGCCTCTGGGTTCTGGTTCGCCCTATTGTGACCGGGGCCGGGGAGGAGGTTACACGGGGGGGCGGACGTATCGGACAGGCCGGACCTGCCTTTCTTGTGTCGCGGACGTCCCGTCCGCGGATCTCCCAGGGGGGGGTGATCACCTCCCTTTCGTTTGACGATTCAAGGGGGCCGAAGAATTTTGGATTTTGGATTTTGGATTTTGGATTGGGGGCCAAGATGTTGGGTACAGGCGTCCGCGACCAGTCCTCTGTAGGGGGTGCACCCGCATATGCTTTTGGCGATTCAAGGGGGTGTCGCCGCCGCCGCGGTCGCCCGGCGGTCCTCGTCTGCGGAGCTCCCGGTGGGGGGTGATCACCTCCCTGTGGTTTGACGGGTCAAGGGGGTGTCGCCGCCGCCGTGGTCGGGGAGCGCGCCTTGCGTCAGCCAGACCGGACGGCGAAGAGGAATTCGCAGATGCCGCCGCTGGCGTGGGGAATCGAGTCGTCGTCATCGTTTCTCCTTCCGCATCGTGTGCGGTCCTAATCTGGCAGTACGCCCCGGGGGGGGTGATCACCCCCCTGTGATTTGACGATTCAAGGGGTACCGTCTCTCGGGGCAGTACTCGCTCGACGCGGGTCTGGCGTCGGGGAATATCACCTCGGGAGTCTCCCCATATGTAACGTGGAGTTTAAGACGCCCGGCACGGAGACCTGTCTACAGGGACTCCCTCTATTAATAAGTGCGAGTTCGTTGCACTGGGAAAGGTCGAAGGTTGAAGGTTGAAGGTTGAAGGGCGCGAACGTGGGCGGGGAACGTGTGCTTGGCGGGGAATTGCTCGCGCGGTGACGCGGTGGCGCGGAGATGAATCGGAACTCTGGGGGGATTCATCGGGATTTGTCACGGGTGGCATGGCAGTAGCCAACGCAAGAGGAATCTCAACGCAAGGCGCAAAGAAGACGAAGAAGTTGCCGGATTGTAGTACGGAAGGCATAGCCGCAGCCAATGTGTGACTGAACCACCGATGAACACCGATGAACACCGAGAACGGGGAAGAACATCAATCAGGCGGGTGGAACTTCAAACCACGGGGAAGGCAGGGAATACAGGCAGAATCTGCGCGGAGAGCATGCGCAATTTCTTTGAAAGGTGACAAGAAAATGACAGATTGCAGCGCGAAGAGCCTTTGCCACGGATAGAACGGCGCAGCACAGCCGTAACCAAAGTCAAGAGAGGACTTCAACGCAGAGGACGCCGAGGCCGCAAAGGCTCGCAGAGAAAGACAAGATGACTCAACCACCGATTCACACCGATGAACTCCGAGAAGAGCATCAATCAGGCGGGTGGAACTTTAAGCCACGGGGAACACTGGGACTACGGGGAATTGCGGAGGAGTCCTTGCCGCGAGACCCTCCACCACCAAGGTCCCCAGGGACACCAAGAATCGGGGCCAACAACTCAAACACGGGAGATCTCCCCTAATTGATTACAGATGGTGTCTCAGAATGCTTGACAACTTCCGGAGACCACGCCACAGCGAGCGGATGGCGTGGATGAAGAATGAAGTGCAGGAACCACGAAATACGCGAACGACACGAAAGAAGAGAAGAGAGGAGAAAGACGGAGATCAGGGGCAGACCCGTCTGCGCTTACTGCGTTCGCTCCGCGTGTGGCAGTCCCTGATTTCCGCGAGAAATGCGGGCTGAAGCCGGAAGGCAAAGGCGTTTGCCACAGTCGGTCCGGGGAGTGACGCGGTCGGGGGACGACACCACAACGAGCGGTTGCGCCGGGAAGTTGGACGTTTAACGTCTAGCGTTTAACGTTCAACGTTCAACGTTTAACGTTCAACGTTCAACGTTTAACGTCTAACATGCGAGTTTCTATTTTCTCCTTGACATAATTTCTGCACTTTAGTACCTTTGCCTTTGGCAGTCTGACATCGCACGGTATTTCGACAGGACATCGGGGGCGTGGGGGCAGGTAGTTGCGGCAGACGGCTAACCCGCAGTCTGGAGCCACAAGGCATCGTCGGAGTACACGACCTTTCAGCAGACAAAGTTGAATCGTGGGGTTAGGTCTGTCCTGGTTCGAGCATTCCATTCGACGCTTCGACCGAGGCATTTCACTCTGCCACCAAGGCATTCGTCGTCTTGAATGAGGCATTTTGCACTTCGTCCGAGCCATTTTGAGGCGCTAACCGGGACATTTCACGCTTCGACTAAGCTGTTTGAAGTATCAAATGAGGCATTTGAAGCGGCCTGACCGGCATTATTGGGTTTTTGGTGAAGAATCGCCAGGCTATTCGTCCAGAAAGGAATGAGAATGGATAGGGAGAAACAAGCCAAAGTGTTATCCAGGTTTATCCGTGGTTTGATGGCTATGCTCACAATATGCAGCGCGTTTTATGGCTGCAATAAGTTGGAGAGCGAGAACACGACCATTCAGATCGGAGCTGTCCTGCCACTCACCGGTTCGGCTGCATCTTTAGGAAAGTACTGCCAACAGGGAATCGATCTTGCGGTTGATGAAATCAATGCCGTGCAACCGACCCCACTCGTGCGCGTCGTATATGAAGACAGCAAGGCGGATCCAAAGACTGCTGTTGCTGCCGCGCAGAAACTCATATCAGTGGATAAGACGCCCGCGATAATCTGTCTGACAACGGGCGATACTTCTGCGATCGCTCCCATATGCGAAAGATCAAAGGTTGTGCTTATGACCAACACTCTAGCACCCGGTGCAGCCGACTTGGGAGAGTACGTGTTCCGGAACGCATCCAACCTGCAAAGGGACGCAGAGGAAGTGGCCGCATTGTGCGTAAACAAGCTTCGCAAGGGGAAAGTGGCCATCATGGCTCTGAATGTGGATGCGCTTCGTAACGTCGCACAAGCCTTCAAGACAAAGATTGAATCCATTGGAGGTTCTATTGTGGCCGTTGAGTATGGCGAAAAGGGAGGTACTGACTTTCGTTCTCAACTGACCAAGATCAAGAACGCGGAGCCGGAAGCGGTCTATTTCTGTGGATACGTTGAGACCGCCTATATGATGAAACAAGCGAAAGAACTCGGTATCGACGCGCAATTCCTTGGCGATCCGGGCATGGAGTCGCCCAAGACGGTGGAAATCGCCGGGGAAGCAGCAGAAGGAGTCATTCTTACTCGCGCCGCGCTCGACACATCTACGACGGACAAATCCGCCCAGGAATTCATCGGCAAGTACAAGAAACGTTACGATGTGGAACCGGAAGGTTTTGCCGCGCAATCGTACGACTCGCTCAAATTGCTTGTCGAGGCAGCGCTCCAAACTGGCTCCAATTCGGACGCGATGCGATCTCACTTGATCACCGTTAGCCACTACCCTGGAGCCAGCGGAGACACAACTTTTCTTCCCAACGGTGACGTAGAAAAGCCTATCGCCTTCGGTACGGTGAGGAATGGCCAATTCACGCGCTATGACATTTCGGAGTGAAGCGCAGTTGATATGACGACAGTAAGTCTTGTAATTCCTCCGACCCAATACCCCGTGAGTTTAGGTTACCAGCGCTATGTTCATACTCCTCTGGAGTCGATAACCACATTGCGTAGCGTCTTGCTCCGCGCCGAACACGACGTTTGCGTTTATGATTTTCGCGCCGAATCCCTTGAACACGCGCTGATGCGCTTGTCCGCAGGAGTCTCGTCTCAATCGGACATAATCGGCTTCACTTGCTTCTTTGACAGTTATCTCTTTATTGAGCGCGCCATACAAGTTCTGAGAGCCAAGTGCCCTCGGGCGATTATGTTGGTAGGAGGCCCAACGCCTTCTGCTCTTCCCGAAGTGTTTTTGAAGGAAGCCAAAGCCGACGTCGTGGCATTAGGTGAGGGAGAGTCTGCCATCGTAGCGCTTGCAGGAGCGCCCCACTGCATTGATTTATACGATTGTATCCCTGGGATTGCATGGCAACCGATCGACGGCGGAAGTGTTCGTTCCACGGCCCAGCAAGTGGTAGAGTGTTTGGATGACTTACCTGCCTGTGACTGGTCCTACGCGGACTTGTCCAAATCCCTGAGCCCAATGTTTTCCGCCGGTCGTGGGTGCCCAGGAAGGTGCACGTTCTGCAACAAGCGTTTCGGCCCCAAACGCTTTCGCTCACCGGAGGTTCTACGCCGCGATTTGTCATACGTCAGAGACGTTCTCAGCGGCAACGTCTTCTTCTTCAATGATTCCGATTTCGTACACGATAACCGGTTTCTCACGGAGTACTGCTCGATTCTCAAGGAAGGGGCATGGGAGTGGAGTTGTTTCGCCTCGCCCTATGGTTTGACTCCCGAACTGTTGGTTCACCTTTTTAACTGCGGATGCACCAACATTCGCATAGGAGTGGAGGCCCATGACGAGGAGATGATTCGCCGCCACCGCCCAGGATTTTCTCTTCCCGAAATGAACCGTGCATTAGAGATACTGGAAGCGAGTCCTATTCCGCATATCACCTGCTATTACGCTCTCGGGCTACCAGGGCAAACTCCAAAATCGCTGGAAACGATCCTGCGCGAAGTGAAGAACCGCAAGCGCATTGTGCCCCGTGCATTTCAACTGTTGCCGCTTCCTGGATCCGCCGTCTTTCAAATGGCAACACAGGAAGCACGGGTAGAGGACGTTCCCGCATTTCTCAGGTCTCTGGAGTCTGTGCGACTTGATGAAATTTCCACCGCCGTGCCAAATTTGAGCGCATGCACACCGCTATCGCTCGCAGAAGCGTACCGGGAGTTGGCTTGCCATGCAACCGAACGCAACAATGCTGGCGGAACGGCATTCTTTCCCTGAAAGGAGTTGCGTGATGT
>JBAZRU010000516.1:0-5465 GCA_041662805.1 Candidatus Hydrogenedentales bacterium
CGCGGAGCGTGAACGGGAGTGTATAGACATGGTTTGGCCCTCGAGAGTTGCTTCCCATATATATGTGTTGGTTCGTTGCACTCGACGGTCCGAGATCGTCCCAACTTTTTACACCTTCGGCGCTCTGCGGCAAGGGTGATATAGGCGACCCTGACGAGTGCAACGCGACCCCGCCTCATGCCCATCGTGGGCCTGTGGCGGGGTCGCGAAGTCTCATCGTGGGGACGTGGTAAGCGTCTGGCTATTCTGTGGTGTCTGAGACGCCCTCAACGAGTTGCATGAGTTGGCTCACCATGGAACCTACTTCCATAGCTTGACTGGAGAGTTCTTGGGAGGCACTTGCGGACTGTTCCGCGGAGGCGGCGTTCTGCTGAACGACCTGGTCCATCTGGGAGACGGCCAAGCTAACTTGTTCAAGGCCTTGGGCTTGTTCCTGGGAGGCATCGGCGATTTCGGCGATGAAGGTGGCCACTTTCGTTACGGCGTCGCGAATGCTTTGGAGGCGTTCGGCGGTTTCCTCGGTGGCCTTGACGCCTTCGTCGGCGTTTGCTTTGGACTCGTCCAGAAGGTGCCCGGTGCTCTTTGCGGCTTCGGCGCTTCGTATGGCCAGGTTTCGCACTTCTTCGGCAACCACGGCAAAGCCTTTGCCGGCATCGCCGGCCCGGGCGGCTTCAACGGCGGCATTCAAGGCAAGGAGGTTTGTCTGGAAGGCGATTTCGTCGATGGTCTTGATGACTTTGGCGGTTTCGAGTGAGGAGACCTTGATGCGGTCTATGGCGTTCACCATGCGTTTCATGGATTCGACACCCGCCGACGCGAGGCCTGAGGCGTCCGTGGCCGCCCTGTTGGCGCTCTGGGCGCTTTCCGCGTTGTGGCGCGTCATGGAGGCCATCTGTTCCAGAGTCGCCGAGGATTCTTCCAGACTGGAGGCCTGTTCGCTGGCTCCCTGTGCCAGCGCTTGACTTGCGGAGGCGACCTGCGAAGACGCTGAATTGACTTGGTTGGAGCCCTCGCGAAGGGTGGCAGCCACATACGAAAGGCGAGAGGCAATGCGTGACGACATGAGGAGCCACACGAGCAAGGCGACAGCCACGGACACGGCGGCAACTACGCCAAGAATCACAGCAGCGCGACGTCCCAAGTAGGATACCGTGTTGGCGGATTTCAACAACTCATCGTCATAGGCGGAGGCGACGATTACCCACTGCCACGGTGCAAAGTACATAATACGTGCTGTCTTGGCGCGGGAAATAGAGGCCCCCTCCTCTTGAAATTCGTAGTGTTGTTCCCCGATCTCGTCGGGGGCTAGGTTCATGGCTGTCTTTACGATCTCTTGTACAAAGAGCTTGCCGGAAGAGTCTGTTTTAGCCCAGAGTTCCGCCCCGTCTTGTTTGCCTTCCTTGGAAACGACATAGGTACCTTTGGTGTCCAAGACAAATACGTACCCGGATTCTCCGACGCGAATTCTCATGATGGCATTACGCAGAGAAACGAGGCTATCCTCCCGCATGCCGACGAAAAGCATGCCTATCACTTTCTTGTTGGCATCCAGGATAGGCTCATATGCTGTTACATACCAAGCATTTACGACAAATGCGCGCCCGACGTAACGGCTACCGGAGAGGACTGCGGCGATGACAGGGCTTGGTTTGCCGTCGGCACCCACGGCAGGGATATAGGTTCCGATGGCTCGTGCGCCCTTCTCCGTCTCGACGTTGGTGAGGACGCGCAGCATATCCCCAGCGTCGTTCATGCGCTGAAAGACGGTGCAGGCTCCTTTCGTCAGGTCCTTGACGCGGTCCACCACTTTCGCAGGGGCTTTCAAGTCGGTGATTTGGCCAACCCATTCACCCCCGATGAGAAGCTTTGGAAGTTCGACTTGCTTCGAGGCCTTGGATACCTGGTCAATGGCTGTCCAGGGCGCGGCTTCCGGAGAGAACGAGACCTCGCCGGCGGATTGGAGCTCGTTCGTGGCGGTGTTCATGAGCAAGTTAAGAAGTTCTTGATGCGTTCCGACCATGGCGTTCACGCCTTGAACGATGTGGTCGAGGTCCTGATAGGCGAGTACCTTGCTTTCTCGCGCCGCCACTTCAACCATGGCGGCGTTTTGGGTGTAAACCACAGCGGCCAACACGGCGAGTGGGATTGCGGTCAGCGCTGTACCGACGCCCAGGAGTTTCATTCGCAAAGTCATAGCATGCCCCCTTTTGGGTCCGCTTGATTACTGTGATAGCCAAAACTGAACAACCCGCTGCACGAAACGGTTGTTCCTCTTTTGGGTATGACAGGTCCTCTCGCGGAACCAGTTTGACTCTTCTCGTGCAGGGACCGAAGTCCCCGTATGTGAAGAAAGTTGCCGTCTGCACGCGGCGTGTGCCGCAGCAGTATCGCGTTAGCGACAGTCCTTATTATGTTCAGTAAAGGGCGTTTCTGTCAATTGATTTATTTTGACGCGCAGGAGGTTTCTTCGATTGCGCGCCCTGCTAGCCCGGATTTCTCACGAACCCACACCATGATTTCTCGTAACCTGAGTATTGTCGAGACTTGCGACGTAAACCACAGCGACCCTCCGCGAACAGAGTGTGTTCGTGAGAAATCCTCATGGAATAACCCTGAAGTCTTGCACGTGAGCATATTTCACCGGCGCGGCCAAGCGCCGGTGAAATATGCGGGCTAGTTCCTCATTACGCTTCAAGCTCGAAGGTGCATATTCCGAAGGGGCCGCACAAAAAGGGGAGAATGGTATTTGCGGTTTTTAGTTGTTTTACGCGTTTTTCGTTGAGGTTTGTCAGCCACGCGCGCCGGATTGGCTTGTAAAATTTCATCGTGGCTTTGACGGGGCTACTGCCTGGGTTGTACACGCGGACAATAAGATTCTCGTTCCATTCGCATTTCTTGAATGCGCTCAGAACCAGGCTTTCCGTGCCGAGGTCGAGGAACTGCAAGCGGTCGGGCAAGGACCCCGTTCTTGGCGTGGGGTGATACTTTTGGAGGGCTCGCTCGTCTTCAAGCTTGATACCCATTTGGCGCAGGTCGGTGCCCCCGTGAATGTCGCTTCGAGTGACGCACACGTCGACATTGTGACGCAGCGCTTCGTTCATGACAGGATGCCAATCTCCGCCATGAGCCATGAAAGCGAAGCGAAACTCCATGGGAATGAGACATTGCGCTTCCGGGGCGGTGATCATGGGCGATGCGCTGTAGGGACGCGTTGGGAAATCGTCGCGTCCGAGCCAGCCGACGGCGCGGAAGAGGGTTTGGGCAAGGGTTTTCGTCTTGCCTTTGCACACGGCTTCGAATTCGGGCATGCCGTCGTTGATGATGGCCAATCCGCTACGTCCGCCGGAGAGGGACGCGAAGCGTAACACGTGTTGTGTCGTGTACGGCGGAAGGGGACAGCCGTAGGGGGACGTCTTCTTGGGGGCGGGGTGCTTGAGCGCGCGGTCGAGGATCGCGAAGTGGCCGTCCACCTGGACCGTATCGGCCGCTATCTCCGTTGGGAACAGCGCGCGTAGGCGGTGGTCCTTGACGTTGTTGCTCACCCGCGTCGTTACGTCGATTCGGGGCGAGCCCGCGCGGCAGGTGATGTCCGAGACGATGGTCAGGGTGGTTTTCTTCTTGGAGCGCCCTTTTCTGTCGGAGCGCAAGCTTTCCGGGACTTTCAGCGCATGCGTGATTCGCCATGTAGCGGAGAGGGGCCCGTTGTGGATGCACGTTATCTTTGGTCGGGAAGCTTCCGTGGTGATGGTCTCGGAACCTTCGGCGAGATAGGACCAGTTGTATTCGTCGCCGCAGTCTTCGGTGTCTTCAAAGACGAGAAGGTTGTCGTAGCGGCAACGCGTCTTCTTGTCCTTTAAGGTCAAGGCTCCATTGTCCTTGATGGAGAGCTTGTAGAACGCATTTTCGAACGACTTGTCGGTCAACCGAATGGTCTGCTTCGGCGTGGTGGGTGTGCCTTCGCGCGCGTAGATGGTCCGGTAGCCCATGCCGGGCAGGTCAATCTCCAGTTCGCAGCGATGGCGCAGCACATCGAAGGGCTTGACGGCTTCCCACCAGTGCACGCGTTCGGAGCTCAGCAATTGATAGGGGATCTCGCGTCCGTTTTCATCGAACAGTTGAAAGGACTTCCACGATTCCGTGATGGGGCAGAGGTCCACGGCGATGCGAGTGACTTCTTTGCGGGGGGCGGCCAGTGAGTTGAAAAGCATAATGGGCGCGCCAGCCTGGTGCGAACGGTCCGTGTTGAGGGCGAGCGTGCGGAGGGCGGTGCGGTGCAGCATGCGGCCGACTTGGTCAACCGCGTCCATGCGAACGACGCCTTCTTTGTGGACTTGGTCGATGCTCGATCCGCAGACGTCGTCGTGAGGATGGGTCTTGAGCAATTCTTTCCACGCGTAGGCAATCTCGTCTTGCGGATAGGGGGCGCACCCGGTAAGCCAGGCGGCGGCGGCAACGGGTTCGGTCCATTTCTCGAGCAAGTCTTCGCACTGCTGGTTTTGCATTTTCATGTACATGCGGGAAGAGTAGACGCCGCCGAGGAGGTCGCCGTATCGATAGATGAGCTCTCCGTCGTGCGTCTTCAGCTTGGTGCCGTTGAGGTCTCGCCGGAGGGCGCCGATATAGTCTTCAAAGGAAGCGATTCGGAAGGAGTATTGGGGGAACTTCCCTGCGAGCCGCTTGAGAAGGCGCGGGAGGTCCTGTTGGTGGTCCGCTTGGTCGATGCCGTTACCGAGCAACAGCACGCGTGATTTCGTGAGTTCCAGGAGATTCTTGCAGGACTTGTCGATCTTCTCGACCGCGTCTTTGAACGATTGGACCATGACTTCGGTGTCACCCCAGTTGGTCACATAGCCAAGGTGGGTGCCGTTGCCGTAGAAGGGATGTTGACGGGAGGCAAGGACCGTGGAGCCGTCGGGCGAGCGCCAAAGGAATTCGAGGTCGAGTTTCGTCGCTTCCTGTTCGAGGCCTCGGAAGAAAATGAACGAGTCGAGGCCAAATCCTTGTAGAATTTGAGGGAGCTGGGCGACGTGGCCGAAGGAATCCGGAACGTATCCGACTTTCATGGAGCGGCCAAAGGACTGGCTCACTTTCATTCCGTAGAGCAAGTTGCGTATCAGGGCCTCCGGACTGACGAGGAACTCGTCCGGAAGCACATACCATGGGCCGACATAGAGGCGTTTGGCTTTGATAAGGGACCGCAATTTTTCCGCGGCCTGGGGACGAATTTGCAGGTAGTCGTCAAGGACGACGGCCTGACCGTCAAGGACAAAACAGGTGAACGCCGGGTCCTTCTGCAGGGTATTCAAGAGCCGGTCGATCATTCGCACGAGACGCAGGCGAAACTCTTCGAACGGGACATACCAGGCGCGATCCCAATGGGTATGAGGGACGACAAAGACGGAATACTTGGTGGTCACGACGCAAACTCCTTAAAGCACGAGTTGCTTTATCATAGCGGGAAAGTC
>JBAZRU010000517.1:0-5448 GCA_041662805.1 Candidatus Hydrogenedentales bacterium
GGCGATACCCGGCGTTCCGTGATGAAGACAAAGTGCAACTGGCTCTATTGGAACGGCGTGCAAGACGGGACATTCAACGATTGCACAACCCTTGTTCGCCAGATGGCCGGCACGATGCTTGAATCGGCGCACATGATCCTCGCGGACCGTCAGGCCGGACGGCACGGCTTGCTCTACATCGACTTTCTATGGATGGTGATGGATGCCGTGTTGAACACCGCGCACGCAACGCATATTGGGCGCCTTGGCGCCGCGGATGCGCATGGCATTCAAGATGCCGTATTGGAGGCCGTGCGCCGGCTCGATACGCACTACAACGGCGCTCTGCACGCCAAAGTCCGGAAGGACGTAGGGGATCTGCTTACCGAGAGCAGCGGAAGCCTTCCAGCCCAGGAGGCGCAGTGGCAACCGAGCGTGCTCGGGATTCTCGCGGACTTCGAACGCGTGATGCACGAACTCGGTCACGATGTGTTCAGATTGATTGCCGCTTAGCCCGGGCACGGCGAAACCGCAAGCAGGGGAATGGATCCACGGGACCTTTGAGTGGGATCGGACATGGCGCCGGGCAAAGCCGGAAAAGTGGAAGGCGGTTAAAGTCGCAGACAACGAAGACTTCGCGAGACGCATAGGCCCCGAGCAATGGATGCCCCCAATTGCGCCGATCCATCCCAGGAGCAGGAATCCGCACTCAGTTCCCTCTCACCGCTTTTCGATGTCATCTGCAGTTCGCGGCTCTCTCACAGTGCAACGAACCAGCCCTTATATATAGGAGATAACATTCAGCGGGTCGAACGATGCCTGTGCAGTCCAGCTCTCAGCCTCTGGACTCCGGACCTCAGACCCGCGCGGGACCCCCCCTTGAATCGTCAAAAGGATGCACGGGCGCACCCCCTTGCGGGGAATCGGACGCGGCCTCATGCATCCCAACCCCAAACCCGCGCGAGACCCCCTTGAACCGTCAAAGGACTGTCTCGGGACCCCCCCGAAGGCAACGCCCGATCACCGCGCTTATGCAGCGTCCGGTCTCTGTGCCGGACGTTCCCGGCTGCCCACAGCGGCAATCCTCCGAGCAAAACGCGGTTCAGTCGAGCCGCCCGTAGTACACGCGCGTATCGTACTCGAACGTCACGACACCGCCGCGCACGTGTTCTTCGTAGCACGCCCGCAATCCCTCGACAAAGGCCGGGTGTTGCGGATGGCCGGGTCCGGGCACATACGACGACGACATCGCGCGGCCGTACAGGCCGTCCCAATCGAACTCCTGGGCATTTGGAAACACGCGCTCTTCGTATCCGCCATCCCCGAAGAAGGCCGTAAGCCGCGCCGAATCGATGTTCCGGTGATTGACCTGCTCGTAGTCCGTCCCCAATTGCCGCAACACGGCATCATAGGCCTGCAAGAAAGGCGTGCTGTCCGTTCGCCGGTCGTTCCAGAGGAGAATGAGGTACCCGCCCGGCTTCAAGATGCGGACAAACTCGCGCCGCGTCGCGGCAGCATCGAACCAGTGAAAGGCTTGCGCCGCCGTGATGAAGTCCACCGAAGCGTCGTTGAGCTGCGTTGCCTCCGCGGTCCCGTCAACGCTGCGAAACCTCGGAAACTCCGCCAGCAGCGATTCCGCCGCCGCGCGCATGGGCGCGTTCGGTTCCACGCCAAACACGCGGCAACCGTATCGCAGCACGTGCGCTGTCCAAATGCCTGTGCCCGAACCGATATCGGCGACCGTGCTCGACGGAGACAAGCCAACTGCCGCCCCCAGAAACGGCAGTATCGCGTCAGGATAGCCTGGCCGGTACTTGATGTAGTCTTGAACACGGTCCGAAAAACGTGCCGTAGGGTCCATCGATGTGCCGCTCCTGCTCAGGTGACCGGGCTACTATACAAACCCGCCGCCCCAAGGACATAACGGCGCGCAAAGCGATATGGCGTCCACACTGCTCACTCGGCATATAATCGCGTCATGAAACGCCTGTCTTCCATCGCTTTCTATGCCGTTCTGGTTGCCCTGCTCGTCATCGCTGCCGAAACCGTGCGCAGGAACTGGAGCATCGCCCGCGAGCGCGAAACCATCGCAAATCGCCCGCGCTTCGGCTATATCGATAAGTCGGGCACCCTGGTCATTCCGCCTGCCTACGATATGGCCTACGACTTCTCCGAAGGGCTGGCGTCCGTCCGCATCGACACGCGCAACGGCTTCATCGACACAAGCGGCCGAATCGCCATCCCCGCCATCTTCGAAGACACGGGATCCTTCTCCGACGGCTTGGCCCAGGCCATGGTCGATGGGAGCATCGGGTACATCGACAAGACGGGCGACATGGTAATTCCCCCGCAATTTTATCGCGCGGGAACCTTCTCGGAAGGGCTTGCCCCCGTGGCAGTCGCTGGCAAGTACGGATACATCGATAAGACCGGCGCCATGGCTATTGCGCCCAAGTTTCAGCAGGCGTCACCGTTCGGACAGGGCCTGGCAACGGTGACGCTCGACAATCGTGTCGGGTATATCGACAAGACCGGCGCGTTCGCAATCGAGCCAACGTTCGAAGCCGCCGGAAGGTTCAACGACGGCATTGCGCACGTCCAGATAAACGGGCGCTGGGGGCTCATAGACTTGAAGGGCAACGTAGTCCTTGAGCCTTCGTTCGACGGAATCGATTCCGAATCCGAGCAGCTCATCCCCGTGCAAGTCGATGGCAAGTGGGGGTATATGGATCGAAGAGGGAAGATCGTACTCGATCCCAAGTTCGAGACGGCCCGCCCGTTCTCAGATGGCCTCGCGGCCGTTGAACTCGGCAACAAATTCGGCTACATCGACAAGACCGGGGTCTTTGCGATTCCGCCCCGGTTCGACCGGGCGTTCGCTTTCTGCGACGGCCTCGCGCGCGTTCGCATTTCCCCGTAGCGGGAACGGATCAAGCCGTCAGACCGAGCTTCTGCTGGAATACGCGCAGGTAGTTGCGAATCCGGCGGGCATTCGCGCCCAAGTCGCCTTTGCCATCGCGGGATTTGGACCGCATATTCACAATTGCTTCGTCGCCTTCCTGGCGGACTTGAATGACGAAGTCGTCCCGGAACCGGAACAAATAGGTCACTGCGTACCCTTCGACGATTCCTTGTTCTGGGTCCGCGAGGGTGATCGTCCAGCCTTCCCACCCTTTCGCGACCTCGTGCGCGGCGTCGAACACTTGACGCACGTCCCCGCTATGCAGACCGACTCGAATAGGTTTGAGATCCGGATACCCGCGTTGGATCTCCGCTGCAAACGACGCGGGGAATTCCATGTCCCGCCCATGGTTCTCGGGCAACTCCGCCGCCCTTACGAAGCGCGGAGGGTTCGCCGTGTCGGTGACGATGTCGTTAATGCGCGGCAGCTTCAATCCTGGAGCGGCCCCGGCCGCCACGAAAACGAGCGGCATCATGCAGAGCGTAGTAGGGACGGCCCCCGCGTGAACCCATCCTTTCGAGCGCCCAATTACCATGATCACCGCCAGCACAATGCCCAATGGAACGCTCAGGGCAAATATCCCGAACCCCCCTAGTGGGGAAAGCACCCCCGTATGCGCAAGCAATACCCCGGCAAGCAGAACGAGAAGAGGCACAACGCTCAAGATGTCTATCAACATTTCCGATTCCCCTCGCGATGGTCCACGCAGACAACTGCCCCAATGTCCGGCCGCACAACGCGCATCGCCATCGTCTCGCTTGACGACGCCGCGCATCGCACGCGGCAGCCGCCGATTAAGCACAGTCTCTCGCGAGACAAGAGCGCCTGTTAGTAAACTATAATAACCATATTTTGCGGGTGATGGTCAAGGGAAATTTTGGCGATCTTGGCTTCCGCCACGCCAACGTTGTCAGCCGCGCAGGTAGATGGCCTGAGGCAGCAACTCAAACGTGGCGGGGAGACGCCCCGGCGCTTCGCCGTCGATGTCGAGCAAGACTTGACGGGCGCTGTTGATGGGAGTGGCCACAATCTTGCGGCCCGTTACAACGCACACATTCGGAATGTTCAGGTGCTCGCCCCGATAGACTTTGTTGATATTGCGAAGAAATTGGAACTTGCCGATGTCGGCGAGAATGACCACGTGGAAGAGGCCGTCGTCGGGCACGGCGGGCGGGGCGATGTGCATGCCGGCGCCAAAGTATTGCCCGTTGCACACGGCCACCGTGAGCATGTCGATGGTTTCGTCGAACTCGTCGTCGATTTGCAGCCGGACAGGCTGGTTGCTGTAGCGCGCGAACGCCTTGAACACGCCCCACAGGAACGCATATTTCGAATTGACCTTTTTTGCCCACACCGCTCGATTCACGGCGCGGTCGGCGGCCCCGCTCAAGCCGAAGCTCGCGACATTGTCGAAATAGCGGACCTCTTCCTTGCCGCTGTCGCCGATGTAGGTAATCCGGCCGATGTCGATCGCGCGGATGGGACATGAAGCAAGCCGGGTAATCTGGTCTTCAACCTTCTCGGGAATGCCGAAGATGCGGCGGAAATCGCACCCCGTGCCGCTCGATAATACGGTCAGCATCGCGTCGGGATTGATGATGCGGTCGTTCTCGAAGAACCCATTGACCACCTCATTGATGGTGCCGTCGCCCCCGACGGAGATGATCTGTTCCTTGCCCTCTTTGAGGGCTTGCCTCGTAAGGCGCGTGGCCGCCATCGGACCGTCCGTGAACACGGCATCGACGGGGCCGATGACGTCGGCGAGCTTGGCTTCGAGCTTCGGCCAAATTTTCCCTGTCCGGCCGCCCCAGGAGCGCGGATTGACGATCGCGCGCGAGCGGGTCTTCGGTGTGAAATGGGCCACCGTACGTTTCACATGGGCCTTGCGAAGCTCGTCCGCCCATCCCAGTTCTTTGGCCATGATCCCCGCCACCTTGGCGATAACATCGTTGCCGGGCGTCCCCAACGTGCCGAGGCCAGTACGCCGGAAAAGCACATCTTCCACGGTTAGGGCCATTTCCCTGCGCACCGCGTAGACAACTTCCGCCGCGATATCGGGGAATAACGGGCTCAGGGGGTCGGCAAGCGCGGGTTCGTCCTTTGCCAGCGCGAGGACTTCCTCCATATGGCTGCCGTAGTTCTTCGCAAGATTCTCGACCGCCTCGGCTGGAAGACCCGGATGCGCCGCGATGGCCGCCTCCCTGAACTCGGCGAAACGGCCCACATCGCCCCCGTACGTCGGCGTCTTCTCGGTGATGCTGGGGATAGGCGGCCTGTCCAGTTTAGCAACAGCAAGGTTGACCACCTGTTCGGCCAGGCTGCGCGACGTCGTCCACTTCCCGCCGATGGTGGTGATGACCCCTTTGAGACCTTCTTCCGCCTCGTGATCGAATACTTCCGCGGCCCTGCTCGCCGTGTACGAGTCCGGCTCCTCGTTCTCGGCCTTCTTCTGTTCGTCCGTGGTGGCCACGATGGGACGAAGGCCCGCGTAAAAATGGAGAACATCG
>JBAZRU010000518.1:0-5447 GCA_041662805.1 Candidatus Hydrogenedentales bacterium
CCCATTTTTTGTTATTTCCGACTTGCTTGTCAATAGTTATGTATTTGTAACACCATAGAAGACCACAACTTGCAACAAACTGGGGATCACTAAGCAAATAAGGCGTTGCCGTGGTTTACCGCGCCTGGAATGGCCCGGCCGGATCGAGCATGCCGGTCAGGCTCGTCACTTATGCGTCCGCGGGCGGCTTGTACGTAATTCCGGCCGCTTCAAGCGATTTCACCAAGCCATCCTTGTCGACCGCCTTCTTCCAGGCTTCTTCGGCTTCGATGGTCTCGTTTTTGACGTGTTTCACCAGCTCTTCGTTTAGAAGCGTCATGCCTTCCTTCTTGGCCGTTTGCATGATGCTCATGATTTGACTGGTCTTGGCTTCGCGAATCAGCGACGAGACCGCTGCGTTCACAACCATGACTTCCAGCGCAGCCACGCGGCCGCCGCTCTTCTTTTTCAGCAGGTTCTGCGCAACAACGCCCTTCAAGGTGCCGGCCAGCATCGTACGAATCTGTTGTTGTTGGTCCGCCGGGAACTGATCGATAAGACGGTCCACCGTGGATATCGCGGTGGTTGTGTGCAAGGTGCCAAATACGAGGTGCCCTGTTTCCGCCGTTTCGATCGCGATATGGGTCGTTTCGAGGTCGCGCATTTCGCCGACCAGCACAATATCCGGGTCTTCGCGAAGGGCCGCACGCAAGGCGGCCTTGAAGCTCTTCGTGTGCGTGCCTACTTCTCGCTGGTTGATGAGACAGCGCTTGTTCTTGTGAACGAACTCGATGGGGTCCTCGATCGTGATGATGTGGTCGCTTCGCGTCGAATTGATGAGATCGATCATGGCGGCTAGCGTCGTCGATTTGCCGCTTCCGGTCGGCCCCGTCACGAGCACCAGGCCTTTCCCCAGGAAGCAGAACTTCTTCACCGAATCGGGCAATCCCAATTGCTCGACCGTCAGAATCTCCGTGGGAATGAGACGAAACACACCCCCCATCCCCTTGTGGTCCCTGAACACGTTGCAGCGGAACCGGCCCGCTCCTTCCAATTCATAGGCGAAGTCCGTGTCGTGACATTCGTTGAACTGTCTCTCGTTTTCGGCCGGCATGATTTCGTAGAGCCACGTCTTCACCGTGGCCGCTTCCAGGGTTTCTTCGCCCCGAAGCCCAACCACGACGCCATCTTTTCGGAAGATGGGTTTGCACCCGGTGCACAAATGGAGATCGGAAGCTCCGTGCTCAACCATGAGCCGGAAGAATTTGTCCAATGCTGGCATGCGGTCTGTCCTCCCGAGAATTCTCTCCCACTAAACACGCACTCACGCTACCATCCGGAATGTCCCGGCGCAAGCGTTCCCTTTCGGTGCGCTGTCAACGCGGGGCGCGGTCTTCGCGTTAATGAACTGGAAGGGTGTCGCTTGTCGCTGCCTCCAAGAAGTTGCAGGATACTTCTGTGGCGCATATGCGCCCGGAGATTTGTAATGGCGAATCGATTGTCATGTACGTATACTTGGGCCGTATGTGTTGCGCAGAGCGGGAGCGGCGTTCATTATCTTCCGTATTCGCACAATTGACCTCCGGGAGGCAGGAAATCAGCATGAGGCGGTATAGGCATCTGTCCTTGAGCGTATGGATAGCGGCTATGGTCGTACTGTGCGGGATTGCCGGCGCGGCGCAGGTCAATCTTGCCGTCGGAAATGGCTCCGGATACCCGGGCGGAACCGCCACAAGCCAAGTCACCTTCAGTGCCACGAGCTCTCCTGCCGCCGTGAGCTTTCGAATTCTGTTCGACTCGACCAAAGTCACGGTTGCAAACGTTCAGGCGGGGGCGGTGGTCACCGCCGCGCAGAAGCAGATGGATTGGGATGTGCCGACCGCCGGCACCTTGGCGGTCGCTATCTATGGCGTCAATCAGACTCTGATCGCCAACGGGACGCTGGCAACGGTCACGTTCAACATATTGGGAAGTGTTGTCGCTCCCGACAGCATTGCCCTCGACGGCGGCACGCAGTCTTCGTCCGATGCGAACGGCCAGCCGTTGACGACGGCTATCACGGATGGCACGCTGAGCGCTAACGTGTGCACGACGCCGGCGGCGCCGGGCAGCGTGAGCGCCACGGGCGGCACGCTCAGCGACCGCGTCCGGGTTACGTGGGGGGCGAGCAGCGGCGCAACGTCGTATTTGCTCTATCGCAGCACCTCAAGCAATTCGGCTTCGGCAGTATTCATCACCTCAATAGTCGGCACGACCTACGACGATTTTTCCGCGGCCCCGGCCACCTCGCAGAGTTCCGGCGGATGCGGCGGCGGGTCCACGCCCAAAGTCACCACGTACTTCTATTGGATACGCGCGCAGAACGCGTGCAGCCAAGGGGCGCTGAGCGCTTCCGATTCCGGCTATCGCGGACAGGCGAAGGCCGCTTCAAGCGAAGCGACTTTCGAAGCGGCCCTCCCCGGCAAAGCGGGGGGCTATGTGCCGTTGGACGGCGCGATCGCGCTGCGTTTGCGCAGTGCCGATCCCATCGATGGCGCGACGGTTTGGGGGTTGGTGGAATCCGATACGCTCCAAGACGAATCCGTCCGTTGGATCCCTTCGGATGAATCCTCCACCGATGGCTGGGTCGTGTACACCCCAACCGCCTTCTGGACGCCCGGAGAGATCGTCTGGATGAGCGCCGGAGCATCGACGCACTCGGGTGTTCAACTGCCGTCGATTCGCTATGCATTCAAAGCCGACCCGGATGGGGCTGTCTCAAGCGATGTCACCAAGGATGCCGGCTCCCGAGCGGCGTTGACCCTTGTGGATTCGCAAGACTTCCCCGTTCTCATCGAATCCGTTGGTCCGGCCTATGCCATCGCACCGGAATCGGTGTTCGATGTCCCCGAGACGGTGCTGGTTCCGGTTCCCGCAGGAATCGATGCAGCCAGCGTCGAAGTGTATTACCTCTCGAATGATGGGGAGGGGCCCGCGTGGCATCGGGGAGATAGCGTCGATGGCTGGCTTGTGGAGAGCAGGCCCGAAGGCGAATCCCTCGCCCTCACCGTGCGCCACGGCGGAGTCATTTGCGTAGGGTACCGCTCGGATGCCGTCAACGTGGCCGCCGCGGGGTTGCTCACTGCGGGCAATGCCCTCGACAACGTGGTGTTGGCAGGCCTCGTGGTTGGCGTTTTGGCCCTTGCCCACTGGCGCCGCTCGCGCACAGCCGCCCGCTAACAGGAACTGATTTCGGTTTTCGCCTCTTCTCTTAGCGGAGATGCGTGTTGCATGGCATTAAACTCCTCATGCTATTATCGCAACGTGTTAAGGGGGAGATGGCCCATGGAATGGCTCAACTCTTTAATCTCGGGTCTTGTGTGCTTGATCTTGGTATTAATACTGCAGCCACTTCTGAGCCATGTGCGCAAGCGAATTGCATTCCGCTTTCCTGACCTTTCCAGATACGACGGCCTGCCCGCTCTGCGTGTGGCGCCGCACTGGGCTTTTCTGGCGCTATTGGCGCCCTGCGCCGTCGCCCTTCCCATAGCCGCGTTCTTCTGGTGGCGTATGATCCTAATGAACATGGACCGCTTTTGGGACCTTCACTTCCTGCTCATTGGGTTCGGATTGGCAGTCGGGGCCGGACTGGTGGTGCTGTCTGCGTATCTCTTATTTGCCGTAGCGTATATCATGAAATCCCGCATGTGGGTATTTCGCGACGGCATTCTGATTCTGGAGTTTCGCAAGAAGCCGCGCTTTCAGAGGTGGAGTGATATTGATCGCGTCCACAAGGAGATCGGGTATGACTACTACGCAATCGTCGCGCGTGATGGGAGCCAATTCACCTTCGGCATGATGTGGGGCAGCACGGCATTTCTTTGCGTCTGCTTCGACCGACTCCTGGAGGAATCGCAATGGCAAGAAATGAAGCAGTCTGCCGTGCGCGATTTTCCCGCGAGTAATTGGCAAGCCACGTGCGATTTCTACGAGCGGTTCATGTGCGGTGATGTACTGGCGGCACACCCCGCAGGCGAGATCGAGATGGCTCGGGGTGTTGGGTGAATCCGTTGGCCGTGACCAACGTGCGCCGCCACGAAGAGCAGGCGCTGACTTCGGGCGTTTGGGCAGGCGTCGTGGATGCGGGTGTGACAAACTCGGTCCACACTGAAGCGCATTCGTTCTGCTCAAGAAGAAAGAAAAACCGCGGACCGCTCCAAGAGCAATCCGCGGTTGAGTGAGACTTCCTAGTAGAGCAGTTCCGCCCAGCGTTCGCCGGCTTCAAGCTCGCGCTTGCGCCGCTGCCACTTGTCGTCGGAACCGGCCATCTTGGCCAACGCTTTGTCGAGCATGTCCCTGACCTTTTCCTGTCCCGCGACGTAGACGTGCGTGGACGGGTCTTGGATCATCGCCCAGACTTCCTCGGCATTCTGTTCGAGCGCCTTCTCCATATCGATGGGCGCATCCAGCGCGGGCCGCGGGCTTACGGCCTCGAAGGCCTTGAATGTCGACTCGTCGTAGTAGTTGGCGATATCGTTCTTCTTGTCGTTCATGTACAGCAATTCGAGACCGGTCTTCGCTCCATAGAACAACCGCACTTTGCCTTCCCAGCCGCCGAGTTCGCCGTAGATGTGCTTCACAAAGGCGCGGAAGGGCGCAATGCCCGTTCCAAGACCGACCATCAGGATGTTCGCCTTCTTGTCGTCCGGCAGGCGGAAGACACTTCCATACGGACCGGAAAACACAAGCGTGTCGCCGGGCTGGCGGTCGCACAGGTAGTTGGAGGCGACGCCTTCGATGCGTTCCCCGCTAATCGGGTCGATGTACGTGCAGCGGCGAACGCAAATCGAAACGGTGTTGCCGTCTTGCGCTGCGCCTTCATTCACGCCCGCAATAGTGTAAAGGCGGAAGTGGACCTCGTTGCCGAACTCGTGCTGTCCTGACAGCACCAATCCGATATTCTGGCCAATCTTCATCTCTACGTCTTTGCGTTTCACGTCCAACACGATGTGCCGGACTTCATCCGTGTGGCCATCCGGCGTGATTCGCTCGGATTCCTTGACGGTGGCCTCGAATGTATGGGATGTGTCGAATTCGTTAAGTCGTTGCATGATGTGAACTCCGTGCGTTTCCACCCCCTTGATTTGCGGGAAACGCGGTGTGAGACATAGTCTAGGCGTTTCGGCCCGGCAAGTCAAACGCGGCCTTCAAGTCGACTGTATGATTCTACATAAGTATAGCGTCAATGCAAGCCGGCCCCGGTTGCGGCGCCTTGAACGCCTCAGCGGTATTCGACGCGAAGGGCTTGAGATACGGTATGCGTCACGGTGCTCGTCAATCCTGTGAGTGAGGCGGCGATCGCTTCCGCATGGGCGCGGTCCGCGCATACGCCGAAAAGCGTTGGCCCGCTTCCGCTCATTGCCGCGGCCGTGCAGCCCGCGTCGCGCAGTCGCCGCACCATGGCCTCAAGTTCGGGATGCATCGCAAAC
>JBAZRU010000519.1:0-5437 GCA_041662805.1 Candidatus Hydrogenedentales bacterium
GCCGACACGTGTGTTTCCATTGCGTTTGGATCGCGTGCCGCCGCAGCCAAGGCGCTCGACGACGACGGCTACCAGCGAAACGATTTGCCTTCGTACGTTGGGCACTATCCCAACAGCGCCAAGGGCGCTGCTTTGGCGAACGCCATCGCGGACAAACTCGGACATGCCCCCGCCACTCCCTCCGTCGCCTACGTCGTGCAGCAAACCGGCTGCCCGACTGTGCTTGTCCAGCCGGCCGACATCACCGACGCGTCCGCGGAGGCGCGCTTTCGGCGCGTAGAAGAAAGGCGCGCCGTGGCGGAGAAGATTTACGCGGGCATTGTGGGATACTATCGGTCCAACGCAGGCACGTGACATTCCGAGGCGCAGCACCGGCAAGCTGTGCGCAAAGGGGGCATCGGATGACCCAGTCCGCCTTTCCGATTCATAAGCGGCTCGGCCTTTGGTTGGGTCTTGCCGTGTTCGCGCTTGTGCTTGCGTTACCCAATGCCGAGGGACTGACCACCGAGGGACAGCGTGTCGCGGCCGTCGCCTTGCTGATGGGTATCTGGTGGATTAGCGAGGCCATCCCGATTCCGGCGACATCGCTTACCCCGCTTGCGCTTTTTCCACTTCTGGGAGTCATGGATGGCAAGGACCTTGCCTCTTCGTACGGAGACTCCAACATCTACCTTTTCGCGGGCGGGTTCTTCATCGCCATGGCCATGCAGAAGTGGTCGCTCCACGAACGAATCGCCCTTCGCATACTTCTCTTTACCGGCACGAATCCCCATCGGCTCGTGCTCGGATTTATGATCGCGACCGCCTCGCTCTCGCTCTGGATCTCCAACACGGCCACGGCCATGATGATGCTTCCTATCGGAACTGCTGTGATCGAGCAAGTTCGCAAGCGCAATGAATTGGACGATAACGGCAACTTTGGAGTCGCGGTGATGTTGGGCATTGCCTTCGCTGCCAGCATCGGCGGAGTCGGCACGCTCGTTGGGACGCCGCCCAACATCGTGTTTGTGGGTATCTTCAGTAAGCTCTATCCGGAAGCTCCCAAAGTGGGCTTCGGTCAATGGATGACCTTCGGGATTCCCTTGGTCGCCTTGATCATTCCGATCGCGTGGCTCTTGCTCACGCGCGTCCAATTCCCATTGAAAGCCGAAAACGATTCGTCTGCTGGCCGCGATGCCATCCGAAACCGGCTTAACGAGTTGGGGCCGATCAAGCGTGGCGAACTCGTGGTCCTGGTTGTATGGTGCCTGACCGCACTCTGCTGGATCTTCCGCGAAGACCTCAAGCTCGGACTATTCACCGTACCCGGCTGGTCGCGCATCCTTCCGCATCCCAACTACGCCAACGACGGAACGGTTGCCGTTGTCTTTGCATTGGCACTCTTCTTCATTCCCATCGACCGGAAGCGCGGCGAGTTTGCCCTTGATTGGGAGTGGGCGCAGCGCATTCCGTGGGGCGTGCTGTTGCTGTTCGGCGGGGGCTTCGCCATTGCAAAAGGGTTCAATGACACGGGCCTGGTTGCCTGGCTCGGCGATCACCTCAGTGCACTCAACGGCGCATCTCCGCTGTTCATGGTCATGGCGGTCGCGGTGACCGTGACCTTCCTGAGCGAATTCGCGTCGAACACGGCACTGACGACCATCATGCTGCCGGTCCTTGCGGTTACGGCTTCATCCACCCTCGGGATCAATCCTCTGCTCCTGATGATCCCCGCCACGTTCAGCGCATCGTTGGCGTTCATGATGCCGGCTGGCACGCCCCCCAATGCCCTCGTCTACGGCACGGGGTATGTCACGCTTCCGCAAATGGCGCGAGCCGGCCTCGTTATGAACTTCGTATGTATTGCGCTCGTCATTGCTATTACCTATCTCATCATCATTCCCGTGATGGGCATCTCGCCAGGAGAACTGCCCGTGTGGGCAAAGCCGTAGCAATAGCGGCCGCGGCGCAGCCTCTTCGCCCGTCCCGAATGGCTTGCCGTGCTTCACCCCTGAGATGCCATAATCATGTGGGCCGTCATGAATTTTGTGAATACCTCGGAGCGCCGCCATGCAATTCATCTATATCGTTCGAGCGGTTCGCGTCGAAATGGTTACGAAGAAACCTACCCCCGTAGAAGCGCGGGTTCTCGATGAGCATTTCGCTTACTTGCAGGAATTGGCGCGGCGTGGGACGGCGCTGCTGGTGGGTCGCACCACCAACAACGACGAGAACACGTTTGGTCTGTGCGTTCTTGAGGCGGAGTCCGAGCCAGCTGCGCGTGAGCTCATGAACAAAGACCCCGCCGTGTGGCAGAACGTCATGACGGCGGAGTTGTATCCATTTCGCGTGGCGCTCACGGCAAACAAGTTCAGCGGAACCAGGTAGGGACGTTTCGCCGAAACGTCCGCGGGTCACCACCGCTTGCGGCGGTGTAGTGACTTCCGGACAAATAGAAACGAGGGAGACGTCAACTTGAAGCCGTCTCCCTCGCGAAGCAACGACTACTGGCAAATCTCGAACACGCCGGCTGCGCCCATGCCGCCACCGATGCACATGGTGACGACGCCGTACTTGCCGCCCCGCTTGCGCAGCTCGTCGATGATCTGCACGGAGAGCTTGCCACCGGTGCAGCCAAGCGGGTGGCCAAGGGCAATAGCGCCGCCGTTGACGTTGACCTTGCTCTTGTCGAGGTTGAGGTCGCGCGTTACCAACATCGCCACGGCCGAGAACGCCTCGTTGATCTCGAAGAGATCGATGTCGGAGACCTTGAGGCCCGCCATGGCGCACGCCTTAGGGATGGCAACCAACTGGGCAGGCCCAAGATACTTCGGACTGTCCGCCGCTACGTTGTAGCTCAGGAACCGCGCCAGGGGTTTGGCTCCCGTTTCCCTCACGGCCTTTTCGCTCATCAGCACGAGGGCGGCCGCGCCGTCGCTCATTTGGCTCGAATTGCCCGCCGTGTGAAAACCGATCTTGTCGTTGATTGCGAACGCCGGCTTCAACGACATCAATCCTTCAAGGGTCGTGTCGCGACGAGGTCCTTCGTCCGTATCGAACAGGATTGGGCCTGCCGCTCCGTTGGCGACTTCCAGCGGCACAATCTGATCCTTGAACTTGCCCTGGTCGATTGCCGCAACCGCCTTCTGATTGCTTTCCAATGCCCACTGATCGAGCTCCTGCCGCGCAAATCCAAAATCCCGCGCGACGTTGTCGCCCGCATTCCCCATACCGATGAAGATCTCGGGGTGGTTCTTCGAGAGATAGGGATTGGGCGATACGCGTGCGCCGGGCGCGGAAACCATCGACATCGATTCCGCGCCGCCCGCGACGGCAATATCAAACAGCCCCGCGGTGATCTTTGCACCAGCAATGGCCATCGCCTCAAGGCCCGATGAACAGAAGCGATTGACGGTCATCGCGCTGGCGGTGTCCGGCATGCCTGCGCGCAGCGCCGCAATACGCGCCATGTTCATGCCTTGCGCTTGCTCCGGTATCGCGCATCCCATGACCACGTCCTGCACCTGCTCCGCCGTGATCCCCGCGCGTTGGATGGCGGCTTTGATGACCTCCGCCGCCATGTCGTCGGGACGATAATTCACGAGGGCGCCACGCTTCGCCTTGCCGATGGCCGTGCGCGCTCCCGATACAACGAATACGTTCTGCATCATGGATTCTTCCTCCATCGCCTGAAAGCTCAGGTCGCTGAGAGTCACTGCGCTATACGCGCGCCCTAGTATCAGTTACGCAACGGTTTGCCGGTGGTCAACATCTGTTGGATTCGCTGCTGAGTCTTTTCCGTTCCAACCAAGCTGAGGAACGCCTCTCTTTCCAGATCGAGAACATCCTGCTCGGTCATCTTCGTTCCAGGCAGGCGGTCGCCGCCGGTGAGAATGTTGGCCAACTTCTCGCCGATGAACACGTCGTGTTCCGAAGCGTATCCGCCAAGTTGGAACCCATAGAGCGCGACGCGAATGGCTGCTCGCGCCGATTCGCCCAGCGCCACGAGGGTTGCCGGTTTCGGCGCGCGATACCCCGCCTTTGCGAACCCGAGGACCATGTCCTTGGCGCGGTTCACTTGCTGGTCAAGGCTTGCCACGATGGGGCACCACTCGCTGAGATAGCCCAACTCGATGACTTCCGCGCCGCTCGTGCCGACCTTTGCCGTGGCGATGCTTTCGAACGCGCGCCGGAAATACGGGAACACATCTCCATCCGGCACGGAATCGGGCACATACGCCAACGCGCGCCGCAACATCTCTTTGCAACCGCCGCCGCCGGGGATCAGCCCAACACCCACCTCCACGAGACCTCCGTAGGTTTCGCCGGCGATTACGGAAACCGCCGTGTGCTGGCAAATCTCGACACCGCCTCCGAGCGTGTAGTGATGCGGCGCGGATACGATCGGGCGGTCGCAGAAGCGCATGGCTTGGTTGATCTGCTGAAATCCGTTCACGGCCTCGTCGATGGCCTTCCAGTTTTCCTGCATGGCTTCGCCGAGGATTACGAAAATGTTCGCGCCCGCGCAGAAGTGCTCTGCCTGATTTCCGATAACCATGCCTTCGAACTTGCCGTCGTTCAAAAGCGTAACGCCTTCCATAAGCATCATGCCCATATCGGCGTCGATTGCGTTCATTTTCGTATGGAATTCGGCGCACAGGACGCCATCGCCGATATCAATCAGGCTGCAACTCTCGTTTTCCTTAACGAGCGCCGAGGCCTTCTTTTCGGGAATGTACAGGACATTGGGATTGACCGGCACGTCTTTGTACGATTTTGTCCCAAGGTCGAAATACTGTCTCTTGCCGCTCTTCGTGATGTAGAACGAATCAAACCCTTTGGTGAGAAGCTCCTTGGCAATTGCGGGAATCGTAAGCCCGTCTTTTTCCATGCGCTCGCAGACCGCCTTCACGCCGAGAACGTCCCACGTCTCGAAGATGCCTATCTCCCACGCAAAGCCCCACTTCACCGCGTTGTCCACATTGACGATGTCGTCGGCGATTTCGGGGATGCGGTTCGCGGCATAGATGGCCGTGTTCGCAAACACCTTCCACGCAAACACGGAACCCTTGTCGGTTCCCGTGTGCATGATCTTGACCTTCTCCTCCAGCGACGCATTGCGCGCGGCGCCCGTGCACTCGAAGCGTGGCTTGATCGGGGCGCGGTATTCCAGCGTCGCGGGGTCCAAGCCAAGGATAATCCGCTTGCCCTTTTCGTCGCGCTCCTTCGTAGCCTGGTAGAAGCCGGAGCCCGACTTCGATCCCAGCAGGCCCTTCTCTACCATCCTCTTCAAGAAGTCAGGGGCGACCATCATGTCCAGGCGCTCATCGTTGGGGCAATTGTTCGCGACGTTCCCGAGCACATGAAGATAGGTGTCGAGACCCACCAAATCGAAGGTCCGGAATGTGGCCGACGAGGCATGGCCGACCGAAGGTCCCGTTACCGCATCTACTTCTTC
>JBAZRU010000520.1:0-5422 GCA_041662805.1 Candidatus Hydrogenedentales bacterium
AAGGGGGCCGCGATGTTGGCGGGCGAAAGGCCACCCGTGGCCACTTGATACAGCAAGGGTTGGAAAAGATGGAAGTTGCGCTTGTCGATGAGTGTCACGTTTACGTCCGACGAGCCCAGGCGTTTGGCAACGTGCAATCCGCCAAACCCACCGCCAATCACGACAACTTGATGCACTCGTTTCATTGCAGCAATTCCTTGATTTATCGAAGTTAGCACTAATGACAGCAGCCGACTGAGAGAGGCTCGAATAGCCTGGGCGGCAGCCCCTCGTATCGCGATGGGCGCTTGCGGCGCTTGGTTACAGGGGGGATGTCACAGCGATTGAGTGAGTAACACCCGCGAAGGGCGCGTCTATTTCGCGAACGGCCTGAGCGTCACGGGGTGACCGTCCTTTTGGCCAGAACCTCTGCCGTGAGTTGGTCGACGCCCACGGCCCGGATAGGCAGATTGGAAGTCCCGTCTTCGGTGCAGGTGATTTCGAGCGTGATAGGTTCGCGCTTGAAGGTGACTTGCCCGTGCGCGAGGTTTGCCGCGCTATCGACGAAGAATTCGGCGGGCGCGCCATCGACGGTGACGCTGGCGATACCCGTGCCGTTGGTTGCGAGGAACACGGAGTCGTTGAGGCCGACGGGGCCGTGGAGCGTGAGCGTGAGCTTGCGCGCGGATGCGTCCCAGGTTTCGGAGATGCGTTTGCCGCCCCATTGGTGATAGACGCCCGCAGCGGGCACGCCGCGGACGTAGAGGAGCTGCAATTGGTTTGGCGCCAGCGCGCGGTCTTTGAAGAGGGCGAAGACCTCGTCGCCTTCCGCGAGGGAAACGGATCGCTGGTTGATATCGTAGACGGAGACACGGCCGTCGCCTTTGAGCGCGGCGAGGTCATGCTTGTGGAATTCGAGCGTGGTGGTGGCGGGGGTTGCGTTCATGTTAGCGAGGACGACGAGGGCTTCGTTCCACACGGTATTCTGATAAATGGTGGCGTACGTCTTCTCCGCGGAGGTTGTGAAGAGGTCGCGCGACGTTGCGAAGAAGTGCGGTTCGGATTCGTACATTCCGAAGTAGTACTGGGCGAGGTTGTAGGTCTTGACGAACAACGCCTCCTCGGGTTTGACGCCGGATGCGTACGGGAACTTCTGCGGCCAGAGCCGCCAATCGAGGTAGGTGTATTGTCCGCCGCCGGTGAGGAGATCGAAGGTGTAGGCGACTTCCGCGCCGCATCGCGTGGTCTCGCTGTCGCCCGCGAAGAGACTGCCTTGGGCTTCCATGTTCTTGAACGAGCCGAAGGTGTCCCAATACGCCTCGATGGACGGGAAGCTGTAGCCTTCGCCGAAGAGGTGCATGTCAAACGCGGAGATAGACGGCAGTATGAATCCGAGGCTGCAATGGTCGATGAGCACGGCGTGCGGAGCGCCCGTCTTCAGGGCTTCGCGGCGCTTCCAATTCATGTCGTGCAACTCGACAAGGCAGTCGTAGACTTGCTCGGGATGGCGGTGTTCCTTCCACAAGGCGCAGTTGGAATAGGGGAGGTTGTCGTCGATATACATGCCGTCGACGGGATACTTCGCGAGCATCTCCTTCTTGCACTGGATACGATAGTCGGCGAGGCCGCCGGGGGATGCGAGGCAGGTGGCGAGGGTGTCGCAGTAGGAGTCCATGCTGGCCTTGTACTTGCCACCGTAGTTGAATCCTTGCCACGCGACGAATGTGCCTTCGGCGACGCGCTTCGCGACTTCCGGCGCGCTCGCATACATGAGGTCGGCGTTGGCGGTCCAGATGAACAGCATGCCCGCGTCGTGGACGGTCTTGAGTACGCGGTCGAATTCTCCGGCGGGCGGGCGTGGCTGTCCGGGCGTGCCAACGCGGTGCATCTGGAACATCGTGAAGCCGAGCTGCGCCGCGGTGAGGATTTCCTCGTCGGTGGGGTAGGGGTTCTTCTCGTCGCCGACCCAGATGAACATGCGCATGTCGTGTGAGCGCGGATGGGGCAGGCGATTGGGGGCCACGGCCATGCCGACGTAGAATCGGTAGTGTTCGCCGGCGCGAAGCACGAAAGGCGCTTCCCCTGGGGCGATATTGACGATGTGTTGCGTCATGGCAATTGTCGCGTTGCCGTCGCTCTTCTCATCGACACGCAGCGAAGCGGTTTCGATGTCGGCAGGCGCGCGATGCGAGCCGCCACGATTGGTGAGCATTGCGATGGCCGCCTCGGAACTGAAGACTTCTAGGCACGAGGTCGGCACATTCATAGAGACCGGCGCGCCCGGTTCGGGCAATGCGCCTTTGTAGCAGTCCATGCCTTCCGTATCGCGGCGCTTGTGCAGGTAATGGCTGAACCGTCCTGAAGCAGCGACTTCATAGCGGATGCCTTTGGTCAGAACGATGTCCTTCTCCGAATGCACGTTGACGATAGTCAGGACGAGTCCATCGTTGTAGAAATTGTGGTACATCATGAAGTCAATGTCTCCCCATCGACCTCCTGTGCAGACAAGCACCTTGTTGTTTTCGCGGCGACCGAACCTCGGGGGGTTCGGACGTTCGTCTACGCGCGAGCATGCGTGATCGTCAATCCACAGCTCGGTGGGCGCCGTCAGCTCCGCGACGGTTTTGCCATTGCGCGACGCTTCCATCTCGGCAATAAGGCCTGTTGCCTTGTCTACGACATAGCGGAAGGTAGGCCCTTGGATCGTGATCGACGTGTCGCTCTCGGAGCAACTTAGGTCTTCCGAGGGCAGCGGATCGCGCATCACGTCCGTGATGGTTCGGCTTTGCGGCGATGGGGCGGGGTCCGCATACGCCGTCGCCAAGATCGCCATGATTGCCGGAAGGAGAACCAATGCTTTATTCACGCGGGAATCCCCCAAGAGTTGAATTGATTGACGAAAGATCATTCGCTGTACACAAGGGAGGTGTTGGCCTCAATTTGTTTCGGCCAGTCCTTTTTGAGCGCATCGCCTCAATTCGCTAAAGTCTGTGAGAGCGAGAAAGATATACCGTAGAAAACCACTATAGCGGTTACGGCTAGTCCAATCCACATGTAAACGCCACTTGCTGGTTCACTGGATTCCCCCTTAGTTAATAGGTCTCGGTAGTACCATAAATGAAAAACGGCCCCCATAAGATATGATCCCGAGATCATGACTTCGGTCGATCCCTGATGTATCAAGGGGACGGCAACCGCACCCACAAGCAAAAGCAAGGCACAACACGCAGCAGCAAAACGCATCAATCAACCCTTTCTCGATTCGCGCACTATCAAGGCCCCCACTTTTTGTAGGCCCAAATTGGCGCCATCCAAAGGAAATGATATCTCCCCCATGGCCTATTCATATCGGGAATTCAATTGGTGGTCTCCCAGAAAAATCTAGCGTCGACCAGCGGGGCGGACGCGTTCGAGTTTCCAGACGTCGGGTTGCATGTTGTTGCCGGCCACCATCCACAGCGCGTCGTTGTACACGAAGACGCTCGCGGCGTGCCGGATCTTCCATGGCGTGTCCTTCACTTCATTCCAAGTCACGCCGTCGGCAGAGTACCAGACGTCGTTGCGGTTCGTCTTGTTCCAGCCTTCCATGACCCAGAGCTTGTTGTCCCACACGGCGACATCGTGGTATTGCCGCGGATGCCATGGCGCATGCTCGAGGTGGCGCGTCCACCGCTTGCCGTCCCCCGAACTCCAGACGTCGTTATAGAAATTGCGGATGGGTGACTTCGGCGATTCGTAGGTCCCGCCGCCGAGGATCCAGATGCGGTCCTTGAACACGGCGCTTCCGCCAATCATGCCGCGCGGCGACCAATGCGGGCCCTTGGGCCTCACCTTCTTCCAGCGGATGCCGTCGGAGGTGTTCCAAATATCATCGTAGAAGACTTCGGGGCCGGGCGCGTAGAGGATTGTCGTTTGCCCGCCCATCACCCAGATCTTGTCGTTGAACACGACAGTATAGAAGAGTACGCGCGGGCCCCAGGGAACGTTGCGCCCCTTGTTTACGTGCGTCCACGTCTTGCCGTCGGAAGAATTCCACACGTCGTTCTGATAATGTCCCTGCAAAGGGTCGCCGCCTAGGATCCACATCTTGTCTTTGTAGACGGCGTAGCCCGCGGTGTGACGGCCTTCCCAATCGTTTGCTGCATCGAATTCGGGGAATCCGAAGGTGCTCGGTTTCTCCAAGGTCCACGCAAGTCCGTCGGTCGAACTCCATACGTCGTTGACGCAGGATTTCGGAAAGTTGACCTTGTCGGTTGAACTCCAACCGCCGATGAGCCACATCTTGTCGCGATAGGTCAACGCGCCCGCTCCGTCGCGCGGTGCGAAGGGGGCGGTCATGGTTATGTTGACCCAGCGGTAGGCGGGCTCGTCATCGGCAACGGCGGAAGCGCTCATGAAAGCGCACGCCGCCAGCAGAATCGCCGGGATGATCATGAATCCGGTTTTGCGCAATGCTCCACTGTACGGTCCGTCTACTCGAGCCATTTTCATCCCCCAATCGCGGTTGCGCTGACTTACGTCTCGATTCTCCGCACGCCTTCCAGGCCCAACACGAAATCAGGGCCGAACGCCTTCGATGGCGTGTATGCGCCCGGCGGCAACGGCGACTCCAGCAGCCGCACGACGGCCGTTACGGACGCGTCGGCAGTCAGCGTATAGCCTTCGGGCGTCCGAAGTCGAATCACTTTCGAGTCGCCTTTGGCGTTGGTTGCCGAACCCCACAGGATGGTCTCGTCGTTTGCGCGTTCGGTGTCCGTCGGGCCTTTTACCGTTTTCGCGATGCGGTTCTTGATGAGCGACTGCACGAAGCCGAGACGCAGAATAGGACCGAGCATGCTCGCCCATCGCATTTGCCGAATCTGTTTCTCCGGTATACGCATGTAGACTTCGATGTTCGGAATGCCCGTGGACCAATAGGCGGTGGAAACGTCGCCCCACGGGATGGCGACGGCTAACTCGGGTGTGTCTTCGAAGGCAATCGACATAGTCTTTGAACCCGAAGGAATTTCGGTCAGCCGTCCGTCTTTCCGAATGCGGCATCCTCGGTGAAGTCCCTCCGCGACCGTCTTTGCCGTGCCGGGACTCAGCTTCCCGTGCTTCGAGCGAAAGGCCAGTTGCAGGTGCGTAGCGTCGGGCAGTTCGCGCTTGAGCATGGCCGCGAGGCAGTCGGAGGGGACCACGTCGAAACCCACGCCGGGCATGACGACGATGCCCGCTTTTTTCCAGCGCGCGCCGTTCTGGTGGACGGACTCGAAGATCTCGATTTCGCCGGTGATGTCGAGGTAGTGGCAATTGGCTTGCGCGCACCCCGCAAGCATTGCGCGGTGGGTAGCCGAAAACGGTCCGGCGCAATGGAGGACGGCGGCAATGTCTTTCAAGCCCAGTGCGACATGCGCCACGTCCGCGAGATCGAAGACGCGCGTCTCGAAACCGAACTCCTGTC
>JBAZRU010000521.1:0-1461 GCA_041662805.1 Candidatus Hydrogenedentales bacterium
CGTTTCATCCTCGCCGTAACCGAAGATCGTCTCGGCACCGGGATTCCAGCCGATGATGATGCCGCGTTCCCCGTCCAGGGTGATGATGGCATCGCGCACGGTCTCGATGACGCGGCGCAGCCTTTCCTCGCGTTCCCGCAATGCCGACCAGAACGCGGGGGGCATCGTCGAGTCCGCCGGTTGAGCGGTGCCTTGTTCCTTCCTGCGGGCGGTCTTCGTCACGATGGCTCTCGATACCGCTGAGCTAAGGACGTAATGGACGTGTTCATATCGTGGGGACTCCCTCTATGCCGTCCTCCTTCGGCGAGAATGCGGGAGCCAGGCACCCGCAACCTCTCATCCTGTTCCGGGCCATACAAATGGTCTGTTGGTTACCACACGTACGGCGATACCCCGGCCATCGAAAACACCGGCAGAAGATCAGTCTGCGCTTGGTTGCCAATGTCATGTATATGCCGGCAGTCTAGCCCAAATGAACGGGCCAGGCGCGGGTTTCCCTCGCGGCGTACCACCACGGCTGACTTTAGTAATGGCTGGATTCGGTCACGACTGGAACCAGCGGCGGGGTAACACGGCGGCTGCTCGGCCAAAGCGGCCACTTGGGAAACCCACCCTGATCGGCAGCGTTCGCCCACAAGCAGTCCGTCGAGACATTTGCCATAAGCTGTCGTTGCGGCGCCTCAGAGGCATGCTTCGTTGAATACGTCCGGCATATTGGAGTTGTTATACTGACAGCCGAAATCCCAAGCGGGTAAAAATCATGGGCTTGCGACCACATTTCCGGTGCCATCAATATCAATTGCTATACGGCCCCCTGTGTCCGTGTAAACCCAGTTGGGCCACGAGAAGCTATGACTGAGTTCCTTCCTGGCGTATCAGGCGGAAGCCTTAGCGAAGGCGTGTGGTTTGTCTTTCCTGATGGAGCCAGAACCATTCATGCGTGGGGATCGAACGTTACAGGCTTAGAACGCATTTACGTTGACGGGACCAACGTCTCGGAACACAGAAGTGCTAGTCGCATCAGCCGGCATGAGTTCGACGTTGATGGAGAGTCGTACTCCATTACCTTCAATACGAAGGGTGCGCTGAGGATGGAACTCCAGTGCACACTTGCAAAAGGAGATACGCCTCTCAGATCAATTACGGCAACATTTGACCGCAGCTCCGTTACTTCGCCCCGTCGTATGCTTCTTGGTGTCTTTGCTGGCGTCCTCGCGGGTGCCGCCTATGTTTACTTCCATTTCCCGCTCTGGGTAGGGGTGTTGCTTTTTATCGTGATTGTCGCGGTGCAGGGAGCGACTAGGAAACGTAATGCCGGAATCAAGTTTCAAGAAGTCGGCGCCCAACAAGGGGCTCAAGCCGACGGGCCCACCTCCAGCGGGCCCCCGGCTTAGCGCATGCGTTGAGCATCATGAAACTAACGCTCGATCACAACGTGATCATTGATTTGGCAAAGGGGTG
>JBAZRU010000521.1:1471-5419 GCA_041662805.1 Candidatus Hydrogenedentales bacterium
TCGCCCGTTTGCGCGAAGTCCTCCGTACCGGAGATTGCGAGATCTACGTGGTCGAGATCGGGGCATCCGAGATGCGCCAACGCGGTATTCGTCCCGATCGATACGATCTTTTTGAGGAACTACTGGAGGAGGCGGGCGTTCGTTCTCTACCGCGCCTTTTACCAATGAAGACCTGGGATGTGACCTTCTGGGATCATGACATGTGGGCGGACGATGCAATGCTGAGCCGCGCCGCGGAGATTGAAGAAGTCCTATTTGGTAAGTCGCCTCCGATCGATATCGCGGGTGAGCCAGATACATCAGAGAAGTTTGCTACCTGGCTGAACCGGGTCTGCGATGTTCAGGCCATGTGGTGCCATCTGCACTACGCGAACGACGTTTTTGTTACGTCAGATGGCAATTTTCACAAGGCAACCAAGCGCCCGCGCCTGCTGGCAATGGGGGCCGGAAGAATATGCCGGCCGGAGGAGCTAAGACGCCCAACCCTGCGGTGCAGGGGGCCTGGTGCATGAAGCCGCGCCAGGCCCCTTACCTTGAACGTAGCCGTCACATGACAAACGTCCGCGCATTGCTTGAGGCCCGCTTCCCTGGCGAAGGGCGACCGGCGATCTTGAGAGAACATCTTGCGCGCGCTTGTGAGGACTTCATTCAGTCTGGCTTGGCTGACACTAAGTTCGAAGCCGAGCTTTCGTGTGGGGCCGACGACAAGTTCTGGCCATCTCTGTCCGAGGCGCTAATCTTCCAGCGTCTCCAAGGCAAACGTTTCCTTCCAAGAGCTGCGATCGGTGTCGGGCCCGACTTCCTGCTCCAAGCCGACGGAAGTCGCGCATGGGTCGAGGTCACTTGTCCCGCTCCTTCCGGGCTACCAGCAGACTGGCTGGAACTCCAGCCCAACGTTGCGACGACCATGCCTCACGAGCAAATTCTGCTTCGCTGGACAAGCGCAATACGAGAAAAGACCCTCAAACTCATCGGTGCTCCTGGAACCGCGGGCTACTTACAAAGCGGCATTGTACTTCCGGAGGACATCTACGTCATAGCCGTCAACGCATGCCGTCTGCGGCACGGACCTTTCCCCGCGCTGCTAGGAATCAGCCAGTTCCCGTACGCGGCGGAAGCCGTTCTTCCGATCGGCCCGTATCAACTGCAGATCGACAAGTCGTCTCTCGAAGTAGTTGGGCGTGGTCATCAACATCGAGTCGCCATTCGCAAACCAAACGGAGCGGCCGTCTCAACGTACGCATTCCTTGACCCGCAGAACCGACAGGTCAGCGCAGTGTGGGCGGCAGACTTCAACGGTTGCGCTTCGATCGGCAACACTGAACCGTCTGCCGTGATTCACAACCCCTTTGCCGCCTGCCCGTTGCCGATCGGCTTTCTGCCATGCGACGACGAATACGTTGCCAAGCATCTCAATGACGATGAACTGCTCTTCGAGCGAATCGAGGCGTCGAGCAGTGACGGCTAACCCTTCGTTGCAACTGATGTGTGCCAGACGGGCGAACTCAAACGTTGAGTCTCATCGATGACTAACATCGCAGATTTGCTTCACCAATCGGATGAACTGGCTACCGGACTGTCTGCGCTCTTGGAGTTGCCCCCTTACGACAACTCACCGCGAATAACATCGAGTCGAACCTTTTGCGGAGTTTCATTCGAACACTCCGAGAGCGTGCGAATTCTAGTAGCTACAGGAAATTTCACATCGTCACTCGGTGTACTTCGGATGCAGTACGAAGCACTGGTTAAGGCCATTTGGGCACTCTATGCAGCTTCTGATAATTCCATATCAAAGCTACAAGGCAAGCTAAATGCTGACAACGCCAAGTGGGCTGACAAAATCCCTCTTTTGGGTGAGCTACTGGTTGAGCTAGAGGGCAAGGCCCCTGCTCAAGCACTTGGACCTTTGAAGGAGTTCAAAGAATACTCTTGGAAGCCATTGAGTTCTTACATCCACGGCGGAATTCACGCAGTTACGAGACACGGGAAGGGCTACCCCATTGAATTGCTCGCGCAGGCAGTGAGGTCGTCGAATGGTCTCCTAGTCATGACGGGAATGATGTTAGTGATCCTGTCTGGTGATACCAAACAACAAGGACGCATTTCCAAGATTCAGCGCCAATTTTCGGGTTGCTGCCCGGCCCTAAGTCCTCATAGCACTGCGCTCCAAGGGAACCGCTGAAGCGGGGCCCTTAAGCTCCACGTTCCTGGTGTCCGCATTCCGCCGCATTGCGGACTGGGTAGGTTGTATTGGCTAACGGCCGCTCCGGCCGAACAACGGCCATTGTTTGTGCCGTCCCCGTATTGACTCGGGGAATCCAGTCGTCGTTGGGTGGCGTGCCACCACGCCTGACTTTCAGTCGTCCAGGCTCGTCGAGCTTAGCGGAATGGGCCACCCATTGGCCGGCTTGGGATTCCCGTTTGGAGTCCGAGACCGGCTCGGTGCCTTTCGGGAAAAGGGCAGCCATCAGGAGTAGGATGGGCCTTCGGAGCCAACCTTTTCCGGATGGACACGATGAGCTTAATCCAATGGGGTGCGGACTTCTACACCGGATTGCCAGAAATTGATGAGCAACACCGCAGATTGATTGCACTCGCCAACAGTCTCGGTGATACGCCGCGATCGGATTCCGCGGTGCTCACCCAGGCATTCGAAGAGCTTAGGGCTTATGTCGTCGAGCACTTCTCGCTTGAGGAAAAGCAGATGACCGAGGCGCAGATAGACCCGGATCATCTTCGCTACCACAAGAACGCACATTCGCTTTTTGCAGCCAAGGTCACCGATTTGTGGGAAGCGCACTGCCGCGGTTCTGACGGGACGTTCGAGGAGCTGTTGAGTTTTCTCAAGACCTGGATCTTGCAGCACATCCTGCATACGGATCGGGCGATGGCTTTGAGGATTCATGAAAAGCTCGGCGTCAATGCGCCGCATAACATGTTCACGCATTTCTGACGCGGTCGCCGCAGCACCGCCGTCTGCTGTCGCCCGGACGCTTTCGCCAGTTCCTGGTTTACCAGATCCCGAAGCTCATCGAAGCCGAATCTTCGCTGTCATGGTTCCCTCCGTTCCCCATCGACGTAGAACCACCGCCCGTCCTCGCGCACGAAGCGGCTGGATTCGTCCAGGCGGTGGGCGCGGCCGTTGATCTTGTAGCGGGCGACGAATTCGACGCTGGCGTGGTCGGTGTCCTGCTGCTCGTGGCGGCGGACGTCGAGGCCTAGCCACTTGGTCGGCGCCTCGCTGGCCAGGCCCAGTTCGGCGGGGCGGGTCGAGGCGTGCCAGGTGGCGAGCAGGTAGTCCTCGCGCAGCCGTACGTATGCGGAGTAGCGCGAGCGCATCAGGGCCTCGGCGGTGGGCGCGGGGGCGGTGCCGTCGAGGTAAGGCCCGCAGCAGCGGTCGAACGACGCGCCGCTGCCGCAGGGGCAGGCCGAGGGGCTGTTTTTCATGGGCGGATGCTAGCAGAGCGGGCGACGCGTATACTCGCGGCCAAATGAACAATCCATCCTCCGACCAGCTGGTTCCCTTGCTGGCAGCCGCCTTCGCGGCCCGAACCGAACTCCTGTCCCGTCTCCATGCCGAGAACACCGACGCCTACCGCCTGTTCCACGGCACCGTGGAGGGCAGCGCCGGCCTGACCGTCGACCGCTACGGCAACCTGCTGCTGGTACAGAGCTTCCACCATTCGCTGGCGTCGGAAGACCTCGCTGCGCTGGAAGACTATTACGCCGGCGTGCTACCGGGGCTGACTTTGGTCTACAACGACCGCAGCCGCGCCAACTCGCGCATCCTCAATGAACTGTCACCCGAGCAACTGGCCGCTGCGCAACTGCCGCGCATCGCGCACGAGATGGGCGTGAGCTATTGCATCCAGGCGCGCCACGAAGGCCAGGACCCCTGGCTGTTCCTCGACCTGCGCGCCGGGCGGCGCTATGTGATGCAGCACGTGC